>JAPPBX010000090.1 GCA_026702755.1 Candidatus Poribacteria bacterium
ACGCCCGTCTACATCCCCAAGCTAAAGCATGGGGTTTTGACGGGTAGATTGATAATATCTAATTTTGAAATATATTGCAACCGTTTTAAAAGATCCCATTTATAAACAAAACAGCGCGCGTCAGGTCTCCTTCCTGAAAACCGGTGGCGTAGAGGACATTCGTTTCGTCAATATAGGTGTACCGATTCTTGCCGAAGAAATGTGTGATTTCAAAATTCAAGCGGAACGTCCGGCTTAAGTCATAATGTAAACCCGCGCCCCAATCGGAGAGATTCGCGTTGAAGTCAAAGAATCGGAGATTGAAAGGGTCGAGGGCATCGTTTATGAAATCGAGGCGGATGAGGCTGAAGTATGCAAATGCCCGCGCCTCGCGATAATTATAAAGGCGGTGATCGCGTATCCATGTAAAGTCAATCTGGATCCGGTCATCCCAAGAGTTTTCAGTTGCCCTGTCATCTTGATTGAATCGTCCGCGAAAGTCTTCAAAATCTCGGGCGCGATAATAACTCGTATCGGTCATCCGAACGTAAGTGAGTCGATTGGATAATGCGATGCGATACGCCTCATTGAAATCGTAAGAGAAGATTAAATTTGCGTATGCAGCATCTCGAATAATCTGTTCATCAAAATCGGATTTGGTATAGAGATCCGCGTCTAAATCATCCTGATTGTCAATTTCAACGTCGTGCAGATCGCGTGTGTAGCGAAGTTTAAGCTCCGTCTGGAACATCGAAGATATCAAGGATGTCGTCGGTGCGTACTTCCTAAACCGCAATTTTGCTGGGTTCAGATAATAAAGGTTTCCACTTCCGTCAATCCCTTTGAGTTGGAGAGCAACATCGGTTTCAACTTCTCGCCGAAACGGGATAAGCAATTTTTGTGTATACACACCCTCTGTCGTAAATCGTTGGATACGTCGTAACCGGTAGCGAAACAACTTTGCATCATTACCATAGTATCGTATCGGATCGTCAAGTCGCCTCGGAAGCGTAGAAACGAAATCCTTCAGGTACTTCGCCGTGTCAGCGACAAGGAGTGTTCCATCTGTCAATGCTGTTATTCGGAAAGGTGCTATAAATTTTCCAGATGCATCTCCGTATTCACCGAAAGCGTTTAAGAACTTTCCATCGGAACTATATTTCAACACCCGATGCCCCTTCTCATCAACAATATACAGATTTCCGACTTTATCCACCGTCATATCCGCCGGATGCATGAGGTGTCCCACCCCGGGTTGGGCGAGAGGGTATTGGGCAATCCGTTTGCCGTTCGCATCCAGTTTGACAACGGTTTTATTCGGGACATCGCTGTCGCAAACATAGAGATTGTCGTGAGCATCTATTGCTAACAAAAATGTCCGTTTCGTGTCGCCTTGTGGAATAATGAGCGCATAATTGCCATCGGCATCCAAGCCGGGTGCAGCGGTTTCAAGTGTTTTTATTCGCTGGCTCAAATCTTGAATCGGGTAACTTGCGACAAATACGCCGTGTGCGTCAAATTTATGGATACACGGACCGTAGTTAAAGATTTTGGGCCCCGATGTTGTTTGGAGGTTAGGGTCCGAAATCTGCACGAACATCCAATCCATTACATAGATACTGCTATCCATGCCGACAGCAATAGCGGTAGGATTAATGAACCGAAACTCACTTCCCTTCTCCATCTGGATGTCAAATACAAATCTCCCAATTTCATTGAACTTCTGAATTCGGAAGTTATCCGTATCCGTCACGTAGACGGCACCGTCAGGTCCAAATGCCATGAACAAGGTTTTCGCGAACTGTGCTTTGCTTTCCCCTTTTTCACCGAACTCGCCAACAAATTTGTATTCTTGTGCAGCAGGTACGTACACTGGAACAAGGAACAGCAGACAAAACGTTAGGTTTTTTAGGTTAAACATTTGCTGGTTTCTACGCGCCTTTGGCCTTTCTTATTTTTTTTCGACATGCGGTCTGTTCTGTAATCAGATATTTTAGTCCTCAGGAACATCCGGTTGTTTTTTCCGTATACCGTCCAAGACACCGTTGATGAATTTTGGCGAATCCGGGGTGCTGTAGGATTTGGCAATTTCAATAGCCTCGTTAATTGAGGTCGCCGCATCAATGTCACTGACATAGAGGATTTCATAGGTTGCACATCGTAGGATAGAAAGATCTACGACAGGCATTCGGTGGAGCTTCCAATTTTTGGATGTGTTTTGAAGTACTGTATCAATTGTTTCCAGATGGGCGGTGGTGCCCTCAACGAGTTGCGCTACAAATGGACGGAGGTCTACTGACGTGTCCTGGCTCTGCCAAAACCGCTCAATGACAATTGACACCGGTGCGTCGGTGAGTTGAATTTGATACAGCATTTGCATCGCAACGATGCGAGATTGTCTACGAGAAGACATTACGAGTCCTGACTTTTCAAATCTAAATTGTTAACGTGTGAAGGATTTCCACTATAGACGCTCCCTGTATTATACAAGATTTTAGAGCGGATGTCAAACAAAAATAATGGAAGAGACAGTCAGCCATCCGTGAGTAACCCCCTAAAGGAAAGCGTCTATCAATGGTAAATCGGAGCCAAGGAAAACCGAATAGTTCTTGAAAAATGTCGAAGTGGACAAAACTTCAAGTATAATCGCTGGTGAGATTTGAAAATCCACAAGAAAAAAGACGTTTTAATTGCAGATTTTACTGGTAAGTAAAAAAAAAGCAGATGCAATGTCTGAAATACTTGACAATTCTGTCAAAAACTTTTAAAATGCCACGTATTAGCCTTCAACGAAAGGAAAGGACTTGTGAATTCATACAAAAAAGACTATGGTACTGTTGCTGGACCACACCCTCGCACCGCACAGGCAGGGTTTGAAATGCTGCTTGCCGGTGGGAACGCCGTTGATGCCGCTGTGGCTGCTGCCTTTACGGAGGGTGTCGTGGAACCTTCGCATAACGGTATAGCGGGATACGGTGGTTGCGCGCTTATCTATCGCAGGAAAACGGAAGATGTCATCGCTATAGATTACAACACAGCAGCACCTGCTGCTGCCTCCGAAGATATGTTTACGATCGAAAATGCTCCCGATGTACCCGCAGGTTACCGAGTGCCGGGCCGCGTAAACGTTCACGGTCCATTATCTATCGGGGTGCCGGGCGTTGTTGCTGGCTTGTGTTTGGCATTAGAGGAGTTTGGGAGTCTGCCTCTCGCGGATGTACTCCGCCCTGCTATCAACTCTGCACGCCACGGCTATGCACCGAACAGTGCGAACCGCGGTGGGATAGCAGGGAATGCGGAACGATGGAAACAGGACTTCCCAGAAACGGCACGGGTTTTTCTCAAAAATGGGAAACCACCGCAGAAAGGGGAAAGACTCACCAATCCTGAACTTGCTCGAACTTTGGAGGCGGTCGCTGAAGGTGGATCTGCTGCGTTCTATGAAGGCGCAATTGCCGAAACAATCGCAAATCACATTCAGGAACTCGGCGGATGTTTAACCTCGGATGATCTGCAGAATTACCGTCCTTTTACCACACAACCTTACAAAATCGAGTATCGCGGCTACTCGGTCTATACAGCACCGCTCGGTGCCGGTGGACTGACGACCCTACAGATGCTCCGATTAATAGAGGAATTTGATCTGACGGCGATGTCCCTTCCTGAAAGGTTTCACCTCTTTGCTGAAGCGATGAAAGTTTGCTGGCCCGAAAGGCTCCGTCGATTCGGTGACCCGCGCGTCGTTGACATAGACATTGAAACAGAACTCTCGGATAGTCTCACGGCTACACTCAGCGCAAAACTGAAGGCGGGACTTGAATCCCCGCAACCCGGAGAAGTCGTCTATCATGAACCGATGAATTGCACAAGTCATATCTCCACGGCGGATGCACAAGGGAATATGGTATCGCTAACGCAAACGCACGGTGGCGGATTCGGTTCAATGGTGACGGTACCAGGAACAGGTTTGCTCTTCGGACACGGTGTTGGACGCTTTGACCCAAGACCTGGACTTGCGAACTCTGTCGGACCTGGAAAACGCCCGCTCCATAATATGGCTCCGTTTCTCGCCACGCGAGAGGGTATGCCTTTTGCTACCTACGGTATACCGGGTGGCAGGACCATTCCAAATAACCAGCTTAACATCAGCGTCAGTCTTTTTGACCTACAAGTGCCAATCCAAAAGGCATTAGACGCACCGAGACTTCATACCGATGGTGCTGAACCGATCCAGGTCGAACCACGTGCGGGTGAAGAAACGCTGAAAGCATTGCGGGACTTGGGGCACGAAATCACAGCAAGTGCGGGGATCGGTGGACCGGGACACGGTATTCGTCTCTGGGAAAATGGGACTTACCAAGATGGCGGCACGGATCCACGAGGCGAAGGAAAAGTGATGGCGAAATAATAGGAGATCTAACAATGGTTTTTCGCGAGGATGCCCTCGCAGGAGTGCATATCGTAATTTCGGGTGGGTGTGGTGCGATTGGGCTTGGAATCGTCAAAAAATTGATGGCACACGGGGCGGACGTAACGGTAAACGACATTCTGTCAAATCAACAGGCAACAGACCGGCTCGGTCAAAACGGCCTTGACATAGAGAAAATAAACTACGTTAAGGCAGATCTAACGGACACCGATGAAACCGACATGTTGGTAAATGGCGCACGCGAAAGGTTCGGACCTATCCATGTCGCGTTGTGTCATATCGGTATGGTAATTCCGAAACCCTTGTTGGAATACAGAGCAGAAGAGTGGGATGAGACAATGGCGGTCAATGCCCGAACGGCGTTTTTATTCGGCAGTGCTGCATCCCGTTCAATGCTTGAAGATGGTGTTAAAGGACAACTCATTTTTACGACATCTTGGGTTGCTGATGTGCCGTGGCCAGAGATTGGCCCCTATAACGCAAGCAAGGCTGCGATGAAACAGTTAATGCGCTCCTTTGCGCGTGAATTAGCAGACAAAGGCATTCGCGCAAATGCGGTCGCGCCGGGAATCGTCAGCGTTGGACTTGCAAAACAACAGTGGGATACGGATCCAATCTACCGCGCCCGGGCACAGAAAGCGATTCCACTCGGCGTTATGCAACCGCTTGATTCGGTGGCAAACGCCTTTCTATTTTTGTGTAGTCCTGCTGCAGATTATATGACTGGGACAACGCTGCTCGTAGATGGCGGCTGTAGCCTGTACCCAATGGATGACGCATAGGTATCATACAGGATAAGTAAAACAAATTTTTCGTGTGATTTAGCAAGTGGGCTTCGGTGCCAGATGGTTCTGGTTTATTCCGAAACCAAAGCCTGGGGCCGAACTCCTTCAGAAGTGATGGCACCAATCGGAAAATTTCAGGAGCGTTTTCTGATACGATTTCAATTTTGTGTTTTGTAAGAGACACGAAAAAATGGAGACATTATGTCACAATTTGTAAAAGCCGCGACAACCGACCAGATTCAGCCCGGTAAATGTCTCGGTGTGAAAGTTGAAGGCGTTTTCATCGGCATCTACAATGTAAAGGGTGAATACTACGCCATGAACAATATCTGCCCTCACCTCGGTGGTGTTTTGAGTTACGGCTTTTTAGACAATAACTGTGTTACCTGTCCACTTCACATGTGGGAATTCGACGTGACAACAGGTGAATGCGTGTGGCCAGGTGAAGAAAAATTACCCACCTATGCTGTTAAGGTAGAGGGTGAAGATATTCTCGTAGATGTCGAAACACCTCTCCAAGCGAGTTAGCACTATTTGGATAAGGGGCGCGGTCGTGCGATCGCGCCCATTGAAGAAAAGGAGAAAAATTATGGCGTATCTGCTCACCGGTGGCATGGGATGCATCGGTACTTATGTCATCCGCGACCTGTTGGCAGCCGGTGAAAAGGTAGTTGTTTACGATTTTGCTTACGACCTAACCATTCCAAAGATGGTCCTCACGGACGAACAGATTGAAGGGTTCACCTTTGTGCAGGGTGACATTACGGACCTACCGCACATCTTACGGACTATCCAAGAACACGAAATTGATCAAGTTATTCATCTCGCCTCATGGCAGGTACCGGCGTGCAATGCAAATCCACCGGAAGCGTTAAAGGTAGTCTGTGAAGGCACGATCAATATATTGGAAGCGGCGCGTATTTTCAAACTCAAACGTGTTGTTTGGGCAAGTAGCGTCGCTGTCTTCGGCGCACCAGAGGATTACAATCACGAACAAATCCTCAACGATGCCCCACACTATCCTAAGTTCATCTACGGTGCGTGTAAATCCCTCAATGAAAAATACGCGACGCACTATTTCGATGCTTATGGCGTTGATTCAATCGGACTTCGGTTTACTGCTGTCTATGGTGTCGGTAGAACGCGCGGAATGAGTTCGTTCACGACACAGATGATCGAGGCGGTGGCAATGGGTGAACCACATACGTGTCCATTTGGTGATGATGCAGTGGATTGGCAGTATGTGGAGGATGTCTCCCGTTCAATCGTCATGGCATGCACCTGCCCGACAACACAGACACGCGTTTTCAACGTAAAGGGTGGCATCCGACCGGTCAAAGAAGGGGTGGCATATCTCAAAACGCTGGTCCCAGATGCTGAAATTACGTTAGAACCCGGTGTGTTCGGCATCTCATGGGATTATGACGCAACACCTATTGCTGAAGAAGTGGGATTTGTTCCGGCTTACACTATGGAACAGGGGATTCTGAAAACGTTGAACCGTTTTAGAGAGCGGGCAGGATTAGCACAGATATGATTGTAGGGCGGAACATGTCCGCCCATTAAGCAATGAAAAATGCTTGTGCTGTCTGATTCTCAAACTAATAATACTTTTTCATCTGTGCCCAAGTGACAGCCAATTTTCCTCGAGCATCAACAGATAGAACCCGTTCCCAAGGAATATTATTCCCCTTGGAATCCGCTTGGTGTATATCATCAAAGTTCGGATGTCCCCATCCGCCGCTGTTGTTATCAATAACAACGATTTGAGCCGTCTTACCTTTAAATTCAGAGACATCCCATTCTTTCCGAGTCATTGTTTCGGTAGCATTCCCAGTTGCGGTCAGTACAACCTTGCCTTTAATTTCAAGATTAACACAACATGGAGCAGGGGCTTTATCCCAAGGATGGTTTCCACCACCAATAAGGAAATTCATCGTTTCGCCTATAATGGTGAACTCAATTGAGGTCAGGGTGCCCTGAGGTCCATCGCCTTGCGTTTGACCTGGATTCTGTCCGAGTTTCTTCCCTTTATCCGGTCCCTGGAACTTTTCATACAAACCTAACCACCAATCTCCCTGATGTTGAGAGGGTTGCCCACGGTTTCGTGCCGTTGGATTATCTCCCCAAGTGGGTTGGAAATCGAATGCCTCTCCTTCTTTCTCCCAATCGGTGAGGTCTCCTGTCTCAAAATCGTTGTTAAACGCTCGTGCCGAGGCGATGTCAATAGGCAGAGCGAACAGTATCAGGAAGATGGACGGAACCATGAATAAGAAACATATTTTTTTCATAAGATGTGTCTCCTTCTGTTTCTGAAAAATTGTATGCTTCAGGCTATTCGCGCTCACCTGTGAACATACGTTTGAAAGTCGAACAACATCATCGTTTTTCATGATACACTATTATGCAAACAAGGTCAAGAAGATTGCGAGTTTAGGCATCACGAAAAGATGTCCCACAGAATCCCAAAAATTCCTCCTAAAATCGAAACAACCCCAACAATCAGGGTACACTTTCCAACGAACTCTTCCATTGAAGTAGCAGCCAATTTCCTAATGACGAGACGTGCCCAAGTTGTTAATGCACAACCGTTCAAAAGAAATTCCATTGCCTGTTCCCAGTCTGCGATTTCGCGAGTTACACCGAAAACGAGGGCATCCCTTATTGCAAGGGCATCAGAAGTGAGCGAATACCCAGCCGCAGCAGCGACGAGAATTGCGCTAATAGACAAAGAACGGGTTACAGGAGATATGTTCAGGACAATGTAAACCCATATTAAAATTGCCAGATTCTCGAAAGCCGAAGGTAACCACTGGACCCACTCCCATTGACTCACATCTGGAAAATTGGGGAACTGACGTTCTAATAGGTTAGCCAGCCCCACCCCTCCAATACCACACCCTAAAACAAACATAACATAGCAACCAAAAAATACAGAACGAGGCACACGCGGAATACCGAGCACCATTAAACCTGAAAAAGCCACGGCAACACCAGTGCAAATCAATAAGAAAGCACTGTCGCTATCCGATGGAATTGCCATAGTCCCGAAAATCAATGGATTCAGGACTATTGTTTTCCATGTTATTTTCGATACTTTTTCTATCTTATCAAACATTGCGTTTCTTTTACCGAAAAGTTACTGCATCAATTAGTCATGGTTATTGACATCTTTTTTAAATCTGCAGCGTACAGTGTTTCAAGTCTTATGCGGAAAACACACCTGAATATCTAAAACAGATTAGTACTTTGTCTCGCGAAAATTAACCCGACAACGCAGACGATCGCCGTTAAGGTCCGCTTTTCACTTTTTATAGCGCGTGCGAAACAAAAATCGTGTGGAGACGCATCTGGATAGGAATGAAACTGAGGGATCAAGCGAGGCACACGTTCCTGATATGTTTGATAGATGGGTCCACAAGACTCCAGCAAATATGCCTCTTCGACAGCAATAATCGGGAGATATTGGAAGAAATAACCAACAATCAGCACGGCAACAAGCCAATAGACATTCGCGACGAGACAGACACCGAGGCTGAGCAGGAAGTTACCGAGATAAAGGGGGTTACGGACGTATGAATATGGACCCGTTGTGACGAGGTCGCGGGCAGCACCGAGGGTTCTGGCACGGGTGGATGCACCCGCATATCCGACTGCCCATATCCGAAGAAATTCACCTGCAGCAATAAAAAGCAAGCCAGTTGCGACCGTGTACCACACCGGAGCTGCGAAATAGAGCAGGGCAAAAATAAAGGGAATAGGCGTAAAACTGCGGATTTTGAAGAAAAAGTTGCCGATTTTTCTAATTTTCCTTGTTCCCACATCTTATTTCGGTGTGCGCCAGATCATGATACCGCCGACGACAGCATATAGGATGTTTGGTCCCCAACTGGCAAGAAAGGGGTGGAGTTTGCCCCCCTCACTTAATCCTTGGAGCGTTGCGAAGGAAAGTGCCCAATAGATAAAAGAGAGGAAAAAAGCAATCACTAAGCCTGCAAAAAAACCCGATCTACCAAGGCGAATGGCAATGGGCGCGCCAAGCATAACAACGACAACAGCGGCGAACGGATATGCTGTGTTGTGATACAACTTAACCTGTTCCTTGCGTGAAATCTGACCGGCTTCTTGTTTGTAGGAGATCTGCTCACGAAGTTCCTTGATAGTCATCGCCCTGGGATCCTTTTCACTTCCGACAAAACGGGCAGGATCCTCGTAGCGTTCAATAGCATGCGTTTCAAAATCCTCATAACCGACCTCAATGCCTTTCTCAAAATGCCGGATGTAGCCATTGGCGAGTTTCCATTGTGTAGGTGTCCATGTTGCCGATTTTGCGAATGTTATGCGAGCGAGTTCCTCTTCTGCGTTATACTCATAGATAGTGAGCTGCTGGATTTCACGATCATCTAAGTTAATCCGCTGCGAATAAAAGAGGCGGTTGTTTTTACCTTTGAAAACAATGTTCCTACCGTAACGCGGTCTTACTTTATTTTGCAAGAGCTGCGCTTCATGAAAAGCGGGTGCTGCAACGCGATTGTAAAAGACAGCAAAGAGTCCACAGATAAGAAGTGTCACAATTAAGACGGGTGCGAGGAGCCGGTAAACGCTCATACCGCCCGCCTTCATCGCATCGAATTCGTTGCTTTGGATCATCCTACCGAGCACAAAAAAAACAGCCACAAACGCTGCAACAGGCACGACTTCCATAATCCGGCGCGGTGCTTGAAAAAGAACAATTTTAACAGCGGTCATGTAAGCGACATCATCATCAAACTTCTTGATGTCCTTATCCAATAAACGCACGACAATCAGTAAGGCTATAAAGAACAGAAGTCCAACAAGAAAAGCTTTGAGGTATTCACGAAGCAGATACCGATCTAAAATATTCAAGGTGTGTCCTAAAATAAAATATCTTCGATTTTACAGGGTTGAAAATTGCGTTTGTACACGACGGGAGGTCTCGTTTACGATTCGGCTTTCCTATTAACAACAATGGGTAACTTTCTATCGCGATCGCGCCAAGTGCGCAGTTTCCCTTCGCCCATCACACGGATGCTTAGCGCAATACCGAACACACCGATAACGATATTTGGAAGCCACATAGCAAGGACAGGAGACAGTATACCATTCAAACCTGTGCTTTGACCGACCTGAAGCAACAAATAATAAACCAAAATCACAACTAAACCGATGCCAAATCCAATCATTTTTCCACTCTGTTTCACCATCAATCCGAGAGGTATCCCCATTAATCCAAATGCCAGACATGCGAAGGGAATAGAGAATTTTTTATGATACTCAACCTGTGCAAAACGGAGTTTCTTAAGGGTAAATTCGGGATTTTTGCTCGTTTGTAGCGCACCTTCTAACGTATCGACGAATGCCCCAAGTTGAGCGATACGCATTGATCGTGGTGTTTGGTTCTGAAATGTGCCGCGTTCGAGATCTTCAGTCAACTGAAGAGCGAGGTTCTGCTGCTGGAATTTTGTTACGCGATATCCGTCTGAATTATCGGTTGTGGGTTCGTAAGTGCGTCCATCATAAAGCGTAAGCATTGCCCTACCATTTTCAAAACCGAGGGTGGCTTCTTGTGCATGGCTGAACCGAGGGCGCCCGCCCCAAATACCATCCCATATTTTGACGTTCTGCATGCGTCCACTCTTTCGATCTGTGGATTCGTACATCCACAGCTTGCCTTCTGTTTCCAACTCTTTCATGACAGTGGCTTCTTCTAAAACGAAGGCTGGATTGTGCCTTTGGATATCGCGTTTGAGCGCAGCGTAAGCAAGGTTTGCCTGTGGTAGGGCATAGTCCATCAATACAAGATCAACGATGCTCAATAGCCCAACAACGACTAAAAAGGGTAGCATGAGATGATGGAAAGCGACACCGTGCGCTTTCATGGCGATGATTTCATTATTGGTAGACAATCTTCCAAGTGCGAGCAAAATCGCGACCAAAGCCGCCATCGGAAGAGAGAGTACAATCGTCGCTGGCATCACATAGATGAGCAATTCAACGAGGTAAAGCGGACTTATCCCCTTCTTGACAAAAAGATTCGTCAATCGGAAAAGATCATCAAAGATGAGGATAAAGGTAAAACAGATAAGTGCTATTATGAAAGGTGGAAAAAATTCTTTAAGTATATACCGTGCTAATATTCTCATGGCCTTGGTGCAGCTGTCAACATTCCGTGGCAGGTATGCCAGTCAATAGGTTTCAAAAAATTATTGATTTACTATAAGCCGATATTGCTCTCTTATTCTATGAGTTGACTTTTATCGGAAAAATCTTCATTTAATTTGAAATTTCGTTACAGAGATGTTATTATATCTATATGGAACTTACGTTGGAATCCATTCAACTCACAACCGACGATCTGACTGATGTAGCAGCACGCCATGCTTCTGCCCAAGAACTTTATTCTCCAACAGCCCCGAAGCCGCCTACAGCGCACTTGGGTTGGCGCGACAGATGGTGGTTGAATAACACAGCAGCGCAGCAGGTTGCCATTAACTACTGGTTCTTCGAGTCACACGATGAGGCATGCACGGCGGCTGATGAAGGCAGATTTCGGCTTTCAGCACAGACTGTGATGAAATTGGGTGGACGCGATTCTATCTATCAACCTCCGCCGAACAACAAACACGGACTGGGTAACGTTGTGTGGCAGGCTGGAGCGAATTTCCTGTTCGTCCACCAGACTGTCGTTGTGCTGGTCGCGGAAGTCGGAGGGCGGGTTCCCGAGGAAACAACCCTCCGTATTGCGAAAAAAATCTTTAAGAAGATTGAAAATGCCGCGCCATGAAAACGACGTTAACCCAACGAGTGTTAATACTGCCTAATAATCTTGGTACCACGTTGCGGACTGCTTGGCAACCTGAACGTTTTGGACACCACCGAACTGGCGATGTTTAAACCACGGCAACGCATTCTCCGCTGCGGCGTTTGCGTTCTCGAAATTTGTCGTCGCCTCATTTTCAAGGAACTGTGTGACCGCACCGGTATCAGGATAGTATTGAACAGCATCTTTCCAGATTGCCCTTCCGCAGAGGAAACCGCTTGCCCCAGCCCCAGCTGCGAGGTTGACGTTTTCGATAAACTCTTCAATATCCACGCCAGCACTCAAAATGACCCAGGGTAGTGTTGAGGTTTCATCCAATTTCTGGCAGACTTCCTTCACTTCAGCGAGTTCGTACGCCGAATCTCCCGCATAAAAATTAGCATCCTGATAATCTGCTGTGTATTTCAGATCGGCAGGAAATTCTAATTTCAGGATGTCAACCTTGTAACTCGGATCTGTGAATTCAGCGACGCTCCTAATCACAAGATCGGGTTTCTGTTTTGCGAAGGCGACGCTTTTCGTAGTGCCTTCAAGGGCGTAACTGACTAATTCTAACAAAAAGGGCAAATCCTGTTTTTCACACTCATCTCCGACGTGGCGCACAAAGGCTTGTTGGTGCTTGAGGGTTTCCGAAGAGGCATCAGGATGGTAATAAGCAAGGAGTTTAATCGCATCTGCTCCGGCGCGCTGTGCTTTAGCAATGCTCCAGTTTGCGATCGGATTAGAGAGGCGTTCGTTTTCGCCAACGCCTTCACTGACATAACCCGATTCTTCATAAGCCAGCAGCAATGCGACATCCCGCGGTATCTCGGTGATAGAGTAGGGGTGTCCGTAGATAGGATCGGTAAGAACCGCGGTGGCGTTCGGGGAAAGGACGCGGGTTATCAAAGTTTTGAGTGCTGCGACATCGTCGTAGTGAACATCACCTTTGTCCTTATCCAGTGCATCTGCAAGGGCTTGTACCATAGAACCGCGCTGGTCAATCGCCATCATTTTAAACCGACCATTCGCATCGGCGAGTTTCATGATACCCCGCAATTTTCCAGAGGAAATATCGTTCATTAATTAACTTCTCCTTTTTCAATAGTCATCAGTTTGCTTCGCAGTGAGAATTCGGTTTTTCTGCGAAAAACCTTTCAGTTTTCAGTTAAGAGATAATGTGTAGTAGTGACAACGTATCTGCCCGCCACAAGAACGTGACTGAAAACTGACAACCGAAAACCGATGACCATTTAGTATTCACGTTCAACGAAAAAACGAATTAAAGAGAAAAATAGCTGCTTCGCCCGTCCATCAGGGAGATGGGCAAAATTGTTTTTAAAACGTCCAGCGGCTTCCTGTAAGAGTGCTTGAGACCGCTGTTGTGCGTAGGTAATTGATTTATATTTCTGCATGAGGTGGAGGACACTTTCGACTTCTGCCTCGGTTTTCTCATCACGCGGACGCGCCATGATGTCAATTATATGCTGAGCCTCAGCAGCACTACAGGCATTGATAAGATGAATGAGAACAAGGGTCCGTTTGCCTTCACTAATGTCCCCAGCAATCTCTTTTCCGTATCTGCCAACATCGCCGATGAGGTTAAGGACATCGTCCTGAATTTGAAAAGCGACTCCGATCTCTTTGCCGAGTTCTACGAGTCCATCTATTTCCGTCTCATTTGCGCCACCGATGATTGCCCCAACCCTGCACGGCGTGATACAGGTATACCACGCAGTTTTCTGGACACACATCGTCAGGTAGTCATCCTCATCAAGATTCCAGCGGTTATCGTTCACCCAACTTAACTCAATATGTTGTCCCTCAACGACCTGGTTACTGAGTTGTATGAATTCAGATAAAATGCGAAAGGCGAGTTGATGTCCGAGAATGTCAGTGTTCCGATGGAGCATCTCCCACATCTTACAATGAAGGGCATCGCCGACGTTGATCGCCATCGGGATACCGTGCTTTTGATGGAGACACGGTTCACCCCTGCGGAGTTCGGAACCATCTTCAATATCATCGTGGATCAGGAGCCAATTCTGGAGGAGTTCAAGTGAAGCGGCGGTGTTAACGGCGCGCTGGGTATCCCCACCGAACGCCTCACACATGAGCATGCAGAGAGCAGGACGCAACCCTTTTGCGGCGCGGCGTGGGTAATCTAACATCATCTGGTACAACTGATGTACATCCGGGTGCTCGTGGTCGGTCGGTAAGAACTCGAAAATACAGGCATCAACTTTATTTTTAACATCGCTGAGGTATTCTGTAACAAGGTGCTTCGTGGGTGAGGGTTCTTGTTCAGTCTTCTGCATCGCTTTCCTTACGTTTTGCGCCGTTTTTTGCTTCACTCAGCCCTGTCATAGTTTCATCGGATTCCTAAGCACGGACATCAGGCTTCATCAAGCGTTGACTTCCAAATTTTGCTTTAAAATTATACCATATAATGGGGTGAAAATCAAATTTTTGTTGAATAGGATTCGATCCCATTACGCCTCGCAAGAAGTAAACAATTGAAAACCACAGTAGAGATTACCGACTGCTCATACTTTACAATTCATCCAAATCGAGTGCGACGAAACGGAACCCAAATGGTTTTATCCGCTCCACTAAGGTTTCCCGCAATTGAAGGGCACGTTCAAATTGGGCATCCGAGACCTGTATACGTAGAACAGGCGCATGGTCAAAGAGTGAAACGTCTTCCAGTTTGAATTCGTGTAGGATCTGCTCAACTTCCACCAATGCTGCGGAACTTTCGGCTTGCGCCATGTCGGCATCTTTTTCCATCTTAGGACTGTCGCCTCCAGTCACTACCTGCCATGAACCCGCCATCAACGAAGACCATTTGTCCAGTAACAAAGTCGGAGGCATTAGACGCAAAAAAGATTGTCAAGCCAGCCAAGTCTTCAGGCTCACCCCATCGATCTGCCGGAGTGCGATTGAGAATCCACCGGTTTCGATTGTCCTCGCGTGCGGGGGCAGTCATCTCGGTTCGGATGAAACCGGGTGCGATACCGTTGACCTGAATGTTGTGTTCCGCCCACTCTACCGCAAGCAGTTTTGTCAATTGGAGGAGTCCGCCCTTCGCTGCTGTATAGGCGACACTCGTCGGCAGCCCAATCGCTGAGGTAAGCGATAACGTGTTGATGACCTTCCCCGATTTTTGCCGCTGCATTACATTCCCGCAGGCTTTCGCGAGAAAGAACGCACCTTTCAGATTAACATCTGTAACGAAATCCCAATCCGCCTCAGTGAATTCGAGCGCAGGGTTACGTATATTGACACCGGCGTTGTTGACGAGCACATCAAGTCTACCGAAAGTTTCCACTGTCTGGGCAACGAGGGCATCAATTTCGTTAAGGTTGCTGACATCTGCCTGAATTGGGAGGACGTTTCTGCCAGTCTCACCAGCAATCTGTTCAGCGATGGGGGTTAGTGTCTCTATTTTCCTACCCACGATGACGAGTTCAGAACCTGCACCTGCAAGCCCTTCCGCCATCGCAAGCCCAATGCCACGACTTGCCCCGGTGACGAGGCTCACCTTGCCTTCCAACTGAAATTGTTGGACAGTGGCTATAGCGGATTTTTGATTCATATTTCACTCCGATTAATCAGGTTTATTCCGCCCAATCTTATTTGTTGTCTGTGGCGCGTGCCATATCGGGTTTGATACCCTTTGGTGGTGCAATCCGGGTATCCACACCGACACGCGCTGAATGAAAATCTGTGTTCTCTATGGGTTCAATTGAAAGCCGATATCCAAGCGCGGCAAGAATAGTTAGGAACATATCAACGCGCGGTGCCGCCTCACCCGAAAGTGCGTCCAAGAGCGTTTGTGGATCCATTCCGGTTTGCTTGGTAAGTTCCGGGATTCCTCCTTGTGCGTCTATAACTGCCTGGAGCGCGCTCATCAACGCGGCAGAGTCCCCGTATATTTGATAATCCGCTAATACTGCTTGAAGAAATCCAATTGCAGCCTCGTGGTCGGCGGTAAGGTCTTCAATGAGAACATCGCGCCATTTTCTTAGTTTTCTCACGTGTGTGCCTCGTTGTACTTCGGCTAATCTACTCCGGTAAACCTTCGGACTCCGCATATTGACGCAATAGGTCTGTATTAACCACCTTTATTTTTCCGTTGTGCTCTTCAATGAGAGAAACAAGCAGCTGCGCACCCGGGGAACGTTTCAAGTCAATCTCAAGTGCGACGACATAAATAGCGGCATTATTCCGGTTATGCTCGCGCATAGCATCAAGAATCTTCTCCGTGTTTGTTTCAATTGAAGATCCCTTGACTGTGGTGGGAAGCCCATCCGTCACTAAAACAATCACAGAAGAATCAAGCGCGAGTGCCGCTTGAAGTGCCGCAAGAATATTTGTTCCAACATTTCCGTGAATGCGCTCAGGCCTAAATTTATCAAGGTATTTCAAGGTGCGTTTCATATTCTCGGCGTTCGCCGGTAGCATCTCTTTGTGCATAGCTTGCGCCTGTGTAGAAAAGGCTACTACGTTTAACGTATCGTGGCTGCCAAGCATTAGCACGGAGTCCTTAATAGAGTTAACAGCCAATTCGAGTTTGTTAAGTCCTGCAGCCTGCATACTTGCGGAAATATCAAGACAGTAAACGACATCTTTGGGGCCTCCAAATTCATCAAGGAAATCAATGATGCCGAGTCGATCTGCGATACCGCTACTTCCACCACCGCCGAGGAGTCCATCGCCACCACCCTGTCCATCACCACGGAATCTGCCCATTCCATCTCCGCGTGCCCGGACTCTGCCGGTAACGAGGCCGCGTCCATCGGTGCGTCCGGGTTGTGCGATTAATCTACTGAGGTTCGAGGCTTCGGCTTCGCGCAATTTTGCATCCGTCATAACATCGGGAACGAACTCACTCAAGGGTGCTTTGTTAACTTCCACATCTTCAATCACAACACGTGGACTGAATTTAACAACTTCATCTACTTTGTTCCGAGCGGTTTCAATCTTCTTATCCATCGCATCTCTGGCGAGCTGCTGATTGGGATCATACATTTTTTTCGTGAGGGGTGGTTTCGGCTTCGGTTTCCGCTTTCTGGGAGCCTCTGCGTCGTTAATCAAGTCAACAGCAAGTGCGTCTGCCTGTTCTTGATTGAGCTGATTTATCGGGAGAAAAAGGTAAGTAATAGCAAAAATCATGTGTAAGATAAGGGATAACAGGATAACTGAGCGCGTGCGGTTTCTACGTCGTTTTGCATCAACACCCCAATTCAGCAGATGATTTAACATGATAAAGCCCTCCGAGTTTCGTTTCTCTTTTTAGCCGTCCGTTTTGAAATTATAGATTTATTTACAAGTAATAAGTTTTGTAATTTTGAATGCCTACGCTTCTGACGCAGCTTGTTGATTTTCAAAAGCCTGAATCCACGTTTTGCCTTCAGGTGTCAGTTCATAATAGGTATGGTTGCGATGTTTGATCCATTTGCCCTTGACGATATTCTTGCGATAGTGGATAATCCGTCCTTCAACGCGCTTCAAACCACCGAGGTCCCGTAATTTGCGATGTCGCTGGTGCATCTCCTCCAACGGAATCCTTAAAGTTTCAGCCACAACAATAGAGTAGTCCATTCCCAATTCTTGATGGTGTTTCAGTATAAAGTAATCGGTTTCATCAAGCTCAGCAAATTCGGGTGGGAGTGCGTCTGAATCCGCTGACATCTCGGTTTTTTGAATCTCATCCCACGTTACATTCAGTAATCGTTCTGTTCGGAAACCTTGTACTGCGTTACACGTAGCATCATGGACAGTAATGGTGCCGTCCTCTTTGAAATAACCGGTAATTGCATCGTCCTCTTGTGGTGCGCAACACTTCGCAATTTTGTACGTTAATGCATCTACCATCTCTTTGCCCCATTACAACACCATATATGAACCTAAGTTGCATTTTTTTATTTACATAGCACCACTATGCAGTACAACGAGAGTTATATCAACGTCTCAATCCCGTTCCAATGCGCGGTATCCGATGTCGTTCCGAAAATGTGCATCGGCAAATTGAATGGCAGAAACACCTTGATACGCCCGTTGAATAGCATCGTGCAATCCGCCTGCGACGGCAGTCACACCTAATACTCTACCACCATCTGTTACGATGTTTTCACCATCCCGTCCGGTCCCAGCATGAAAGACGTTCACACCCTCAATCGCATCGGCATTTTCAAGCCCTTTAATAACCACTCCTGTTTGGTACGGATCAGGATACCCACCGGAAGCCATAACGACACACGCTGCAGCTTCGTCATGCCATTGCACGTCAGCGGCGTGCTGTTCAAGTGTTTCATCAATACATGCGATTAGCAAAGGGGCTAAGTCACTCTTGAGGCGAGGAAAGAGAACTTGTGCCTCTGGGTCTCCAAAGCGACAGTTGAATTCCACCACTTTCGGACCGGCATCGGTAATCATCAATCCGACATACAACACCCCTTTGAAGGGTCTTCCGATATCCGCCATGCCGTTGACAGTCGGATAAACAATGCGCTGCATCACATCGTCGTGCAGTTCCGGCGTGATAACAGGTGCTGGTGAGTATGCTCCCATGCCCCCGGTGTTCTTACCAGTATCACCATCGTGGGACATCTTGTGGTCCTGCGAACTGACAAGCGGGAGACAGTAGGTCCCATCGGTAAGCACTGTGAAGGAGGCTTCCTCGCCGATGAGTTCTTCCTCAATCACGACACTATCCCCTGCGTCACCAAATGCTTTGTCCACCAAAATAGTTGTGACAGCTTGCAACGCCTCTTTGAAGGTACGTCCGGGGATAACGCCCTTTCCTGCAGCGAGTCCATTTGCCTTGACGAAAACAGGTGCATTGTAATCCTCAATATAGGCCATCGCTTCTTCGGTATCTGTAAACGTACGGTGTGCAGCTGTCGGTATGTCATTTTTCACCATCAGCTGTTTGGCGAAATCCTTGCTTGCTTCAAGGCGTGCTGCACGCTTATCCGGTCCAAACGCTTTAAGTCCACGTTCGCGGAACGTATCAACGATCCCTTCAGCCAATGGAGCCTCGGGTCCAACAACAGTCAGCGCGATATTTTCGGATCCTGCCCATTCTGCCAATTCGGTGAACCGATCCGGCATTGGGATAGATTCCGCGATTTGAGCGATGCCGGGATTACCGGGCGCGCAATAGATTTTTTCAACGAGTGGGCTTTGGGCAAGTTTCCAGACGAGGGCGTGTTCACGCCCACCCTGCCCGATAACCAGAATTTTCATTCGCATATCCTTTTTGATTGTATTGTATCATAAAATGTTCGGAAAATCAAAGGTTTTAAGTTAGGTGGAAAAATAACTACAGATGTGTTATACTTGATGCATCCATTTTAAACTGTTGGTTATGGAGAAACAAGAAATCAGCAATGCGCAACACACGGGCACGAGAAATAGAAACTTACCGAATGCAAAACGGGCGTGAACCTTTCACGGAATGGTTTAACGCAATTCAAGATACAAGAACACAAACCAGAATTAGAGGACGACTTGACCGGCTTGAAAAAGGGAATTTTGGTGATTGCGAATCTGTTGGTGGTGGTGTGTTTGAGTTACGTCTCCACTTTGGAGCAGGCTACCGTATCTACTTTGGTGAAATGGATAGAACAATCGTCCTTTTGCTCTGTGGTGGAGATAAGTCAACGCAAACACGGGACATCCAACGTGCAAAGACCTATTGGTTGGAACATAAGGAGGAACGAGGATGAGAAAGTATCGAAAATGGAGAGATATTGTAGTAGAGCAACTTGCTGCCAATTGGGATGAAGCACTTGACTATATCCAATTCGCAATTGAAGAATACCAAGTTGATGGTGATACCGCTGTACTTCTGTTATCACTCGAAACGTTTATAGCATCGCAAGGTGGAATTGAGGAAGTAGCCAAACGAACTGCCATAGCACCAGAAACACTGTTGAAAATCCTTTCAAGCAACGAGGGCCCTTATCTTGACACCTTTACAACTATTCTCAATGCGCTTGGATGCAAACTCACAATTGAATCCCTAAAAGATGACAGCGAGTAAAATCAGAACACTCAATTTGGTGGCTTCAAGTTTCGGATCCGAGCTTCCGCAATTATTAACTTTTTTACTGCACGACCGTCAGTTAATCGGTACTTTACCGCCCAACCTTGGAGAAACCCCGGACCTTATATTCGGTGTGATTGCATTTGTGATCTCTGTTCTCTCTGGGGCAGTGTTATTGGTTGTTGCTTACTTCATAGCAGAAGAGATCAATGTATTGGCAAATATAGCGGAGAGTCTCAACAATATAGAGACGAAGTTAGTGGATGAGGAACCCGCTTCAGATAGTTGACATACTCCCCTCGCTAAGGCGTGGGATTCCGACAGTAAATTGATAATGGAGGAATAAATAATGGCAGAACAACATCACGAACTCGCCCACGTCTTTACTGATGCTTCACAAGGCGTTAGCGACGCACGCGGTGGCACGCCACGCGACCTTAACACCGCCTACACCTTTCCGGGTTATACCAAAACGGAATGGACAGAAAAAGCTGCAGCCTTACGTCAACAGATTCGTGTTGCCAACGGTTTAGTGCCAACACACGAATCAACACCACTGAATGCCGAGATCTTCGGAAGAATTGAGCGAGAAGATTACAGCGTTGAAAAGGTCTATTTTGAGCCTCTGCCCGGATTCTTTACAACTGGAAACTTATATCGTCCGTTAGGGAAACAAGGTCCGTTCCCCGGGATCGTGAGTCCGCATGGACATTGGGGGCGCGGGAGACTTGAAAATATTGAACGCGGTTCAATCCCCGGTCGCTGCATCAACTTCGCCAAGCAAGGTTACGTCATCTTTGCCTATGATATGCTCGGTTACAACGACAGCGGTAAACAGATAGAACACGGCTATGGTGGTGCACACGAAGGACTGTGGGGACTTAGTGCGATGGGGCTTCAACTCCAGAACAGTATCAGTTCCATCGACTTTTTAGAGAGCCTACCGGATGTGGACAATGAACGCATCGGATGTACCGGAGCGTCGGGCGGCGGAACACAAACATTTATATTGACTGCTGTTGATGAACGCATTAAGGTCTCAGCACCTGTCAACATGATTTCAGCGACGATGCAAGGCGGCTGTATCTGTGAGAACGCCCCAAACCTCCGTTTAGACGTAAGCAATATCGAAATTGGCGCGTTGATGGCACCACGCCCGCTCTTACTCGTTTCTGCGACAGGCGATTGGACAGTGAAGACACCAACAGTTGAATACCCTGCTATCCGAAGCATCTACGCCCACTTCGATGCAGAAGACAGGGTGCATCAGGTGCAGGTGGACGCAGAGCATAACTACAACAAAGAGAGCCGCGAGGCGGTCTATGCTTGGTTTGCAAAATGGTTTTTGGGAGCAGAGGACACTTCGGCGTTTAAAGAGGTTGAATTTCAGGTTGAGCCAGACGAGGATCTGTTAGTCTTCTCGGAACGCGAGGTGCCAGGGCATGCGATGAAACAGGAAGAGTTTCTACCCGCTTGGGTCAACCGTTCTCAACAAGAGATCGAAAAACGGAAACCGACGAACGAAGCGGAACTCCAGACATTCAACCAAGAGATGGGCAGTGGGTTGCAATATGCCCTCGGGTTACACATTCCCAAAAGGACAGACGTAACGCTTGTCGAACCGGAAGGCGCATTTCCGACGACCTACCATACGAATTTGTCTGCGAAACATCTTGTCATCAGTAGAAGGGATGTTGGGGACGCTATTCCTGCTGTTCTATTTAGTCCGGAACCGCAGGTAGGGCACGACCCGGTAACACTCATCGTTCATCCGGGAGGTAAGGAAAATTTAATCAACTCGGAGACAGGCGAACCCTCCTCACTCATCACCGCCTTACTTGGTGCTGATCAGAAGGTTCTCATCATTGATGTGTTTGGCACAGGTGAACACGGTAACTACGAGAGATCAGAAGATACCAACTACTTCACCACTTACAACCGCACAACCGCAGCCTTACGCGTGCAAGACATCGTAACGACGCTGCGCGGTTTTACAGGTAGAGGCGATGTGTCAGAGGTGAACTTGATTGGGATCGGTGAAGCGGGTTTATGGAGCCTACTGGCGGCGGGATTTACAGAAGTCAAAAATGTTGTTGTGGATGCCGCAGAATTTGGTAACAGCAGCGACGATGCGTTTTTAGAGACCTTACCGATACCGAGTATCCGCCGCACAGGAGATTTTCGGACAGCTGGAACACTCGTCGCACCTCGTCGATTGATTATCCATAACACCGGTGATACGTTTGATACGGAATGGATTGCTGAGGTTTATGGAAATATCGGGGCAAGTCAGCACCTACTTGTCGAAAAAGAAGGGTTGTCTGATGAAGAGATAGCGGCACAGGTAACGACAGCATAATAAGGTAAAACCGAAAAATATATGAATTCCTCTGGTAGGTGGGATTTCAAACCGCATCTACAGCGGTGAAAAAAATTGGGCGGACACTAAGGTCCGCCCTTTTTTCATTTATAGACGCGATTACAATCGCGGAAGATTACAAAACCCTCTATGAGAGGTTGTATCCACGTTCGTTGTGCTGTGATAGGTCGAGACCTTGGCGTTCGTCATCCTCTTCAACGCGTAAGCCGATTGTGGCATCCACAATTTTGAGGATAATAAACGAAAGCACACCACTCCAAACAATCGTAACAGCGATACTAAGGAACTGCGCCCAGACCTGCATTCCAATGTTAGCCTTCGCCAATCCAGCACCACCTAAACTCTCTGCAGCAAAGATGCCAGTCAACAAAGCACCGACAATTCCACCGATGCCGTGAACACCGAACGCATCAAGAGAATCGTCATAACCGAGCTGAGATTTCAGACTGGTAGCACCCCAGAAACAGACAACACCAGAGACAAGCCCGATGACGAGGGCACCGATTGGACCAGCTGTGCCAGAAGCAGGTGTAATAGCAACCAAACCAGCAACAGCACCTGTTACAATGCCTAAGACACTCGGTTTGCCATGTTTCGCCCACTCAACAAACATCCACGCAATAGCAGCAGTAGCCGTTGAAATCTGAGTGACAAGCATCGCCATGCCCGCAGTGCCATCAGCAGCAAGTTCACTACCGGCATTGAAACCGAACCAGCCGACCCAAAGCATTGACGCACCAATGACAGTTATTGTCAAACTGTGCGGTGGCATTGCCGTTGTCTGGTAGCCAAGCCGTTTACCGACCAAGATGGCAGCAACTAAGGCAGCGACCCCTGCGTTAATATGTACAACGGTTCCGCCCGCAAAATCGAGAGCACCGATAATATCACCAAACAGTGAACCGTCGCCAGACCACGCCATGTGGCAGAGAGGTGCGTACACGATTATCGACCACAGGACAGAGAAAACTAACATCGCCGAGAATTTCATCCGTTCAGCGAATGCCCCAGCGATCAGCGCGGGTGTAATAATCGCAAATGTCAACTGGAAGGTAAGAAAAACTGTTTCGGGAATAGTCCCCGAGACAGTATCTACACCAATACCGCGTAGGAACATTGTGCCAAGACCACCGACAAAAGACGTGACGGTGATTTTCCCTGCCTCCATGCCAGCGGTGTTAAAGGCGAGGCTGTAGCCACAGACAACCCATACAATAGTAATCAACCCTGTCAATGCAAAACATTGCATAAGCACAGAGAGAACATTTTGGACGCGCACGAGTCCGCCATAGAAGAGGGCAAGCCCAGGAATCGTCATAAACAGCACGAGGGCGGTTGCGGTAAGCATCCAAGCGGTATCGCCGGAATCAGCCGTTGCGGTCTCTTGTGCAATCGCCAAACCCGGCACACCACACATTAATAAAATAACAATTAGCGTTCCAATTCGTGTATAACCAGATCGCTTTTTTGTAGACTGTGATGCACATCGTTGTTGCATCGGAATCCTCCATAATATTTACAAGCAAATACTGCTTGTTCTGTTGTTTCCGTGAAGGCAGACAACTTCGTCCACCTCTCCAATTCCAATTTTGTAGGGACAAACTACTTTCGTCCTACCGATTATTTCCTGAAAAGAGAGCCTAATTCTGAGAAGCATTGATTCAGAATTTTAGCAGAATACTATAACAGTATCAAGTTTAAAACGATAGTAAGATACAGATAGCGAAAAAAGGGAACGCCCACAGCCGTGAAGTAAACTCAGGGATATAAGTGAAACTTCGTGCGGGCGGTCCCTATTCGGTTTTTAGTCTCGATTCAGTTTGAATCAAAGACTACATGGAACAACTTTAACGTATTGCGGAGACATTAAAGTCAGGATAGGCATTTGCACCGTGTTCTTCGTAATCAAGTCCTGCCTGTTCTTCCTCTTCCGTAACCCGCAAACCTGTAGCGGCTTTGATTCCGTAGAAGAGAATAAAGCCAGTAACGAGGCACCATGCGAAAACAGCAAGAACACCGATGACCTGTGCCCCGAGAAGTGCGAATCCACCACCGGCGAAAACGCCACTTGAGCTGTCGAAAAATCCGACGAGGATTGTGCCTAAGGCACCACAGGTACCATGTACGGAAATAGCACCAACTGGGTCATCAATGCGGAGTTTCTCAAACAACAGAACACTCAGAACAACAACAATACCACCGAGTGCACCAATAATCGCAGCGGATTCTGGCGTGACAGACGCACAACCTGCAGTGATGGCGACTAATCCGCCGAGTGCGCCGTTGAGTGCCATGCCTGCATCGGGTTTGCCGAGGATAAGCCATGCGGTAATCATTGCGAGAATCGCACCAGTGGCGGCTGCGAGGTTGGTCGTTATAGCGATACTGGAAATCGCTGCTGCATCCGCGCCCATTTGGCTACCGGGGTTAAATCCGAACCAACCGAGCCACAAAATAAAGACCCCAAGTGCAGCAAGCGGAAGATTGTGTCCCGCAATCGGTCTGGGGTTTCCATCTCCATCGTATTTACCAATACGAGGTCCTAAAACAATAGCACCTGTTAATGCGAGCCAACCGCCTGTGGAATGGACGACTGTTGAACCGGCAAAATCCGACATACCTACATCTGCCAACCAACCACCGCCCCAAACCCAGTGTCCAACAACCGGATAGATAATACCTGTAATGAAGACACTGTAAATCAGATAACTTTTGAACTGTGTACGCTCCGCCATTGCACCGGAAACAATCGTCGCGGCAGTCGCAGCAAACACAAGTTGGAAGAGCCATGCTGCATAAGTCGGGACAGAACTCCACTCCAATGCGCTAAACACACTCGCATCAGTCGCTGCGCCTTCTGCGAGGGATTCAGAAGGAACGAACCAACCACTTGTTCCCATGAATGCATTACCGGCACCAAACATAATAGCAAAACCAATTGCCCAGTAAGCGACTGAACCCATTGAGAAGTCCATAAGGTTCTTCATGAGAATGTTGACGGCGTTCTTAGCACGCGTGAACCCAGACTCCACCATAGCGAATCCTGCCTGCATAAAGAAAACAAGAAATGCAGCGACAAGCACCCACAATGTGTCTCCCATATACTTGGAAGTTTCAACCTTTTCGAGCTTGCCATCGGTATCTACCAATCCATTTAGCGCGAAAGCATTCAAACTCAGCAAGCAGGTGAGCACAAAAACTGTTATGATAACCTTTCTTTTCATTTGGGATATCTCCTTGTAGAACAGCAGTCAGTTATCAGTTTGCCTCGCAGTGAGAGTCGTCAGTGAAGAGAGATTGATACATCAAACATCTCTTGTTACCAATAACTTGTAACTAACAACTGATAGTTCTCATCTTTACCAAGTGCGGACGAAAGTCATTCTGCCAGTAAGTCCTGTTTCATCGTCCCCTTTTTGGGTCTCAAAACCGACAAAAACACCCAGTGTGTTATTTTCGCCATAGCCGACATTGGCACGGAGACCAGGTGCCAGACTGCTAAGCCCCGTCTCGTCTTCTGGGTCGAGCGTTGCGAGGGTTAGTCCTACTTCTACTTGCGGACCAATAGCAACAGTGTCGTTGAGTGAATAGAGGATAAAGTTACGAGTGTAAATTGAATCATCATCGTAATCAAAGGGTGTGTTAAAGAACCCTTGTATCCATGACTCAAAATAGATGGAACCTGCCGTGAGATAAGTAAATAATTGTGGGGCAATAAGAGAAGAAGGTCCATTCGCCGATTCATAGTCAAATCCAATACCTACCATAGGGAGGAAACTGAGGGACAGCGAATCGCTATCAACGACCGGAATGCCGAGTCCGATATCTAACTCACCGAACGTCCCAACAACGTAAATGTCGGTATCCAATGAGAGACCTCCGAGGAAACTTGGGGAATGGCTGGCACCGACCCAGATCTGCGTTCCTAAACTATCCGTATCGGTACGGAACCAACCGGAAGCACCTGATGACTCTTCCTCTGCCATCTCTTCACCTGCTTCATGAGCGTCCGCGTAGACCATGGGGACACTACCAACTGCAAAAATACAAACCAACATTAACAATCGAACCAACCAAAATTTATGCGTTTTCATTATTTTACCTCTTGGAGTTTTACTCCAATTTTTCTGTTTCAAAATCAGATGTGGGATCATTCCCCTGCTAATATGCGCGTCCAAAACGCGCCTACATGGTTATAACAAATTTAAGCAACGTACAATTATGGTGCAATCATGCCTGTCTGCGACTTTTACGGAGAAAGAGAGCACTTGACTTTGGCACAAACCTGTGATATAGTGACTTTCGTCTGCGCACCTATTTTCATTTAAAGCAAAACGCGTGCCAATTGGCTATCGGCAGTCAGGGCGTTCGCTACGCTCACTTTCGGCTGTCGGCTTATTTGCTATAGATTATCAACTGTCAGCAGGGCACCAGTGGCGGTTTCCAAGTTTATGACCGCTCCAAACGGAAACCCTTTACGGGCAACCGTTGAGCGTTAACCATTAAGTGAGGAAACAGATCCCTAACAAAAAATGCTGAAATTTTCGACAAAACATTGCCCAAAAAAGATGCAAATCGCGCTTCTGAGTGTCATTGTGCTGTTCGGGGTAGCACTCCGATTTTGGAACTTAGGGCAGTGGAGTTTTTGGATTGATGAGGTCTTCACGGTTCGGGACGCGCAAAGCCTCTCATTTGAGAGTTGGCGGAACATTCCGAATCCGATCCCGTATCTTGCAGTGAAGTTGTCAATCTCGCTTGCTGGCAGTGACGAATGGGGAAGTCGTTTGATCCCCTGTCTCATCGGTATCATTTCTATCCCAGTAGTCTTCGGGTTAGGTAGGACACTCTTCAACTGGCAGGTCGGACTTCTGAGTGGAGCATTTGTGGCATGCTCCAGTTGGCACCTGTTTTGGGCACAGAACGCTCGTTATCCTGTTTTCACCTTTCTGTTTGCGATATTGACAGCATGGTTTTTCTATTTGTCTCTTGAACGAGATTCAACGCTTTTGACAATAGGCGCGCTTGTTTCTTGCCTCTGTTTAATTCTCTCGCATACCCTCTCTGTAGTGATTGTTCCGGCTTTATCGGCTTATGCTATGATCTGCTTGTTAGAAAAATCTAACAGGAAGCGGTGGCTGAATTTGCTTATCTTTTTTATCCCGTTTGCGATTCCAGTGCTGGCTCTCGCGCTCCCAGATGTTCGGGGTTATCTCTTCTCCGGATGGGGACGCAACGTATGGCAGCGGAGTCCGCTCTACATTGTGCTAACGCTTGTCCAAGGTGTGAGCATCCCAGTTGCCGTCGCCGCCTTTTTCGGGTTCGTTGCGACACCTATCAACAAATCCACACGCTTTTTGCTCTGTTATGCCGGTGTCCCGTTGGTACTCTTCCTGATCGCCTCGCAGCTTCAAAATGTCGCTGGCTATTATCTATTCTGGACAACGCCCGCCTATTTTATTCTTGCTGGTGTTGCATGTGAACGGGTCTGGAAAGCAATAGAGATGAAATCAGGAAGCACGCTTGGTGTACTCGTGCCGTGTGTGCTTCTGGTGACACTTCTATCACAAAACTATCTCTATTTTAGAATTGAAAATGGCGGGAGACCGAAATGGCGGGAGGCGTTTGAAGCCATCCGAACAGAGACGCAACCTACCGATAAAGTGGTGCTTTCAGAACCTGAGATGGGTAGGTATTATCTTCCTGAATTGACACCTATTTATATCGGCGGACTGTTAGACAACTCGGAAGCGTTTGAAAAAGAATGGGAAACTTCGGGCAGAAAACGGTTATGGTTTCTGGTCGATGTGGCGAGTTTTAATGTTTTTGATGCAAATGAAAATGTCCGCAATTGGATTCGCCAACGCGGACATCTCATAAAAACGTTCCCTGCCTTCTCGCGGGCAAAAGACAGAACGATTCATGTTTATCTGTTAGAATAGAACGGAATTGGCTTTGCAGGCGTGGTTTAATGAATTAAGAATTTGATTCCGTAATGCCTAGCGTCCATTGTCTGAAGCAGGATTTACAGGATTCAAGAATTTTTCAGGATTAGAGTCCGTTTGTAACTGATAACTGAAAATTATTAAGCTTGCTATCTGGGGCAAATTGTGGTAGACTACTCTCAATATCGAAGTGTATAATAAAAAAGGACAATCTACCGCGGCTTAAATGTTACCTGTTGTACCTCATGCATGTTATTACACGAAAACGCCTAAACAAGTTTGTCGAGAGACATCCGAATTCCCGAGTATCACTTGAACATTGGTATCGCTTAATGAAACGAGGCCACTTCCTATCGTTTGCTGAGCTACGTACGGCGTTTCCTCATGCCGATCAAGTTGGAAAACTAACGGTTTTCAACATTGGTGGCAACAAAGCACGGCTTATTGCTGCAATACACTACAATCGCTAAAAAGTCTATATTCGCGTAGTGCTAACACACGACGAATATAACAAAAGCAAATGGAGAGAATGAACCATGGTAACGGAAGTACAAACTGCGCAAAATGTATGGCCCCTACTAACAAAGGTTGTATTTGTTCCGCATGCACAAAGTGAATACCAACGACTTACGGAGGTATTAGACAATTTAATCGATGTCGTAGGTGAAGATGAAGATCATCCGTTAGCTTCCCTGATGGAAGTCATCGGTGTGTTGATAGAAAAATATGAAGACGAACACGTCCCAGAACTGACAGCAATATAACTTGTTGGGAATCAACGCCGAATGCTCGTTTGGCATTCCAAAGGGGTGAAACTGATCTGAAGAGAGGTTAGGACTTACATAATTGGTCATCAAAATAGTAGACACACGGCGTGTATTGTTCCGCGCGGACAAACGACGGGGTCTATTACTTTTACCTAACTCTTATCGGTATAATTACTCTTGCAGTTTCAAAGTGCCCCACCTTGTGGTAAGTTTGCCGCTCGCCGACACAAGCCCTCTCATACGGACGGTGGCTAACTTTTTGCGAACCCCAACATGAGAGATGTCCTCTATCTGATAATAATAAGCGACATTGGGTTTAGCAGTAGTATCTTTCCACGTGTAGTCATGCTGTTCACTTGTAGTACCTGCGCCTTGAATGAGTTGCGGATTGACGACCTTGAACTCACCATCCTTTGTTTCACTGCGAAGGATATTGAACCCCGCATTGTCCAATTCTGATTCGGTAGTCCATTTAAGCACAACACCTGCCTCAACACGCTCAGACCGAAAATGGGATAAAGTAACAGGCAGTGGACCTCCAACACGCTGCCCGGGGTTGCTAAGGTCGGTCGGATGTCCGTAGTAAGTACTGGTGCTGAGTAATTTAGTATCGGCAAGGATCCAACTTGTTGATTTGGTGCCATCTAAAGGAACGCCATTTTTGTATCTACGAATTCCGGAGGCGGCAGGGCAGAGGTGACATCAATCGGGAAGCTACGCTGTATGTAGTTACCAGACTTATCAACAATCCGAAGCGATGTGTCAGTTACAGAACCTGCAATTAGTTTAGTCGTAACAAATTCAACAGTATTGCTTTGACCGTTTATGGACTGACAAGCAATCACGCCAAAATCATCATGCAACTGTGCTTGATGGAGTCCATCAGGGTCGGTTACCTCAAAGCGAAGGCGAATGGCATTAGGTGGAGAGGCAAGAGGTGGAAGCATTTGAACTGTTGTATTTTGGTTGAAAGGGGCTTGGTTATCGTTGAAGTACGGATGGACATCCAACCATTCGGCTGCACAGAAAGACCTGGCTATTGGATCTTCGGTGTACACAGACAAGGTTATTTTTGCATCTTCGTTATAATCATGACTCAATCCAAAGGCGTGTCCCAGTTCATGAATAGCAACGCCAACATTGAAAAAAGACCAGACGCTGGGACGACTGCAAATCCACCCCTGGAATCTATTCTTCCGCCGTGCGGATTCCAATTTTTATGACCGGCAATGCTCGTATCCAGGAACATGATATAGATATTCTTTGATCTATCAAACCCGTTACCAATTTCCTCCCAGGCACTCCCCGGGGATTGATTATAATACATATTGTTAAATTTTCCTTTGACATGATGTATTACAACCTCACCGCTTGCATCGGTTTCCAGTCTGAAAGTTTTTCTGTTAAATCCATGACTTTCCATCTGATCGGCGTAAAATTGCTGCGAGTCTTTCATTAGTGTATCTAACTTCGCATCTATGTCGGACTGTGCCTGACGGTCATTCGGAAGAAAATAAATCACTCGCACCACGTACTCAGGTGATACCTCTTGAGCAAAACTATTCGGTAGAGCGAAGAGTGTAACAAACGCGAGTAGTGTTATTACGGCATATAACTTTGTTTTCATAAATGGTTTTCCTCTTTTTGAAGTTTGAGGACTCAGGTATTTCTATCCGTCTCGACCTAAGCATGAGAATTCTTAAAAATTGTCCAAAGTTTAGTTATTGTTTAACGTGAGTTCGATCTATTGAAAGCGGATTGACTGACGCACGAGCGTTATGAGCTCATCTTGCTGTTCTGTCCGTTGATGTGTGAAAGGAAAAATACCTTCAAGCGTCTGCTCTACAGCGTTCAAGCTGCCTTGTAGTGCCCAGTAGCTGCCGCGAAGGATTTCTGCGAATTCCGCGACAGTGGCAGCAAGTTGAAATGAAGTGGAGGCTTCTTCAAATGTCCCTTTAAGTTCGTCAGCAAAGATATCCTGACTGACTTCCGTAACATTACCAGTGTCCGGGTCTTCGTGACGGATGAAAACGGTCGCGAGTTTGCCGACAACTTCTTCTTCATGGAGTTTAATCTCATAGAGCGCGGTGACACTGTGTCCTGAACCAATTTCGCCTGCATCAACATCGTCATCGCGGAAGTCCTCTTGTGCAAGGCGGCGGTTCTCATAGCCGAGAAGACGAAATCGACTGACTGTCTGCGGATTGAATTCAACCTGGACCTTGGAATCTTTTGCGATGACTTGCAACGTGCCGGTCAAATTCTCCACAAAGATACGCTCTGCCTCTTTGACGGTATCCACATAGGCGTAACTTCCGTTGCCCTTGTTTGCGAGCTGCTCCATGAGAATGTCGTTGTAATTGCCCATCCCAAACCCGACTGTCGTTAGCAGAATGCCATCCTTGACATAGTTCCCAATTTCTGTAAGAATCGCGTCTGGTCCCGTCTGTCCAACATTCGCGACACCATCCGAACAGAGAATCACGCGGTTGATATAATCGGGTCCAAAATTCTGGAGAGCGAGTTCATATCCGAGTCGTAGCCCATGCTCTGCATTCGTTGCGCCACCGGGCGAAAGCGAATGGATTGCCGCTAAGATGTGCTCGCGGTTAACATTTCGCGTATGTGGCAGCACGACTTGGGCAGTAGAACCGTAAATGACGATGCCGATCTCGTCTGTAGGTCGAAGTTGGTCAACAAGGAGGGTCAAGGCACGTTTCACCAACTCTAATCGGTTTTCTCTATTCATTGAACCAGAGACATCGATTACAAACGTCAGCTTCGCGTCTTTCCGGTCTCTGTCCGGTACAATGTACCCTTGAATGCCGATTCGCAACAATTGCAGCCGTTTGCCCTCGCCAAATTTGGAAGGTGCGCCTTCAAGATGGATAGCAAATGTTTCATCAGACGGGGGTGTATAATTGTAATCAAACGCGTTGACAAATTCCTCAACGCGTACTGCCTCTGGAGGCGGCAGATACCCGTCTCGGAGATAACGGCGCGTGATGGCATAGGACGCGGTATCTACATCCATGCCAAACGTCGAAAAAGCGTCATCCTCCGTATCAATAAATGGGTTCGTCCCATGTGCCTGAAAGAAAACATCGTCAAACGCAGCACTGTTGGGAGGATTAAATTCAACGTCCCATGGATTGACTACAACTGGACTGGGGACAGGCGGCACTATGCCGGCTTGAGGGACAGCAGGGCTTGCTGCCTCAGCTGTAGCAACAGCATCTAACGCAATATTTGGTGGCACAATAGGTGTAGGAACAACAGGTTCAGTAGGTGGTATTACCTCACCAAAGTTTTGTGAAACAAGCACCATGTCTAAAATATTAACGTTTCCGTCTCCATTGACATCAACGCGCGGGTTAGCTGTCGCGGGTGTCCCTAAATTCTGAGCCACCAGCGTCAAATCAACGATATTTACCGTTCCATCTTGATTGACATCCACTGCAAGTAAAAGCGTTGCCACGACCGTTCCATCTACAGTCATGACTGGCAGTGGCATCGCTGCACTATCAAAGAGCGTCACATCCACTAACTGAATGGTAGAAGACTTTACTGCCACAACCTCAAATTTTACAGTCGTAAGCGTGCCGTTTTCCAATGAGGCAACACCTGTCGGGGCAGTCGCTGCGACGGAGACCCCGTTCGCAGAGGGAACTATTGAGGAGACAAACGTCCCCGTGGGGAGGTAGTCCCCATTTGTACTATCAATGTAGCGGAGTGCAGTCGGATCAAAACCAATGGTTAGTTTATAACCGGCAACACCTTTTGCCCCTGTTATTTCAATGCTGAACTCCAACTGTTCACCGACTGCTGGCGATGAAATTTGATCGGGCGTTACAGAGACGACCGCTGCGCCGTAACTCATTGCTGTGAATCCTAATCCTATAAGAACAACGAAACTACTGAAAAGGAGGTTTTTCTTAAACACTTTCTTCATAAATTATCTCCTGGAGGGGTTTTATAAATCGTATTTGTAATAGTAACCTTTTACAACACCAAAGTATGCGTCAACGGTTCCCAACCGAGCAGTCGTTTTGCTTTTGAGAGGTTAATTTCTTTCTGTTCATGGTCTCCTGCAATAAAGAAAGCGTCAAAGCCTTCATGTTCGACCGAACAATTATATCATGACAATATTAATATTTAAAGACACATTTTTTTCCCAAAACCTTACATCACGTGAAAAAAATATTTTGTTAGGCAATGATTTACGACTGTAGAAGGGTCTCCAATACGGATTTTACAGCAGCAAAAAACTCCTTGTAGCATAATAAGGCAAGCGAACCTTTGCCACAAGGAGTTCTCTTTTTTACATCAAATCCACTCTTTCCACACTGAATTCACGTTCTCAGAAATAATTCTTTGATCGTGAATCTTGAGGATGGGAAAATAATAATATGTTACCATCTACGCGTAAAATTCATTCTACCCGTAAGTCCGGTTTCACCTTCATCTTTTTTGGTTTCATACCCGACATATATGCCGAGTGTGTTATTCTCGCCATAACCGAGGTTCAAACGTCCACCGAAATTCATTGCCCACAGTCCACCGCCATCGCCAAGACCCAGGACTGTTTCAAACTGTGGACCCACCGCGACAGTTTCGTTTAAGGCATACGTAAGGTAAGTTCGGTTGTAGACTTCATTCAGACTTTCGCTATCAAATATGGTTTTGATTGTGCTGATTGTCCAGTGGAAACCGAAGATTTTACCGGCGGGGAGGATAGCAAAGATTTGGGGGTATAAGGCATAGGGACCGTCTGGAGTGGTATACTCGAACCCAACGCCGAGCATCGGGGTTAGTAGCAGTGCCATGCTGTCATTCGCGATAACAGGGAATGAAATACCCATATCAAACTCGCCCAAATGATCGTTCACATAGATATTAGAATCAAATGAAATGCCACCGCTGAGTGGATGACTTGCACCAACCAAAAAATAGGTGCCTAAACTATCGACATCAATCTGAAACCATCCGGTAATCTTTGGTTTTTCTTCCATCGGTTTCTCTTCTGCCTCTTCACCTTCCATTTCATGAGCATCGGCGAAGGCAGTAGAAAAACTAACAAAAGACATCATACAAATCATTAAGATAACAACTAATTTAAAGAGGTTGTTGAAAATCTGTAGAGGACATACGAGAAGGTTATTCATGCTAATCTTCGGGCAGGAGACCCCATCCTTTAGGTTGGGGTGGAATGCCCGCTCCTATAGTTAAAGTTAAGCCGTGTTAAAACTTTGAAACTGTTTTCCTTCGCATTTGTTGTTAATCGTTTTCCGTCAAGGTTATAGAGAGAAAACAACCTTTTTGCGTTTATGCCTGCCAAACGTGTTAATCCATGTTTCGCATGCTTGACCAGTGTATGCTTTATGAGCCCATTTGCTAATACTGTTCCACCATACCTTGACCGAATACCGCCCTTTTTCGGTTGTTCTCTGTGGAGAGTTCTTCGCTGGATAGGTATAGGCGATAGACAGAATATATCCGTGTTATCCACTTTAGCAGTGCCACCGATAGTGTAATGTGCCAGACACCAACTATCTACACAATGCGCGTCAAACGTTTCTGAAAGTTTCTTGGAGGATTTCTTCAGTCCAAGTCTATCCCGAATCTCTTTTATTTGCCAACCTTGTAAAGTTCGCAACTCCCAACGTTTCTCTATTTCAGCATAGAACCATTGTTTGCCAACTTCAAGTGGGGAAAAAGAAGTGTTCCACTTCTTGGCATGCTCTACTGTTCGTGCCTTAATATCCTCAACACATATATGTGTAATAGGATATAACTTTGAAAACCAATCAAGTATTCGTAGTTTCCAATCCCATCTCGCACGTGTGCCAGCAGGAATACGTTCCTTGTTAGCAAGACGATTCGCTCTGTTTTTTCGGTTTGGACACTTCCGAGAACGCCTGCCTCTACGAAGTTCGCGACGCTTTTCAACTTTCTGGCATACCTTGTTATGGGCATCTGCCTGCACATTGAAATACGTATGTGATTCCGATTTGACGGTAAAGCCCTCTTTTTGGCTGCCGGGGTCTACTCCGACAGCAATCTCTTGATTATATCGTTTTGAAGGCTCTCTGTTGAGTCGGACACAGAATACACCGTTGCTCCAAAACGGAGTTGCCTTCCCTGATTTTATCCACTTCGCTGCCCTGGAAGGACGTGTAGGCATCAATGGCTTTTGATTCTTATCGACAACTGGGACAAACATAGTTTGTAACTTCCTTGCGGATATGTATTTCCCCATCCAGATCACAGTATCCGAGAGGAATCAGACTTGGGGAGCATCCGAAACGTCGTGCTGGCTGCCACACCAAGATACCGCGATATTTTACTGTAGTCAATCGTTTAACCTGTGGGTCCCCGTGTGGCTACGGATATTCACAGGTTCCCCCATGCTTTAGCTTGGGGTTATTGACGCTAATCTCCTTGTTAATGGTTGTTGGTTATCGGTTTGCCTCACAGTGAGAGTTAAGAGGCGAGTTTGTAACAATCAATCCCAGCCAGTGTGGAATATTCCAAAGTGCTGTGGCGTGTTACCGAAAAACCTCTTAACCGAAGCCTGATTACTGACAGCTATTTTTCAACCAGCTTGCTCAATTTGTTCCATAAGGCGTTTCAGTTTACTCGGATCTTTGATACCTTTCGATGCCTCAACACCGGAACAGAGATCGATACCTTGCGGACGGATTGTTTCAATAGCAGCCCTGACATTTTCCGGACGGATTCCGCCTGCAAAGAATACAGGCAGCGGACTGTCTGTGATAAGCTCGGCGGCAACATTCCAATCGCAGGTTTTTCCTGTGCCACCGTATCTCGGTTTCTCAAGACTCATATCCACACTATCAAACAAGAGAAAATCCGCACCGGCATCACGATACGCCTTCATCTCGTCCTGGACTGCAGGCACATCCACATTTTCAGGGCTTCCGGCAGGTAGGTAGACCGATTTCCAGAGCTGACACGCTACGGTGCGCTTCAGTGCTTCAACCTGTTGTGGTGATTCCTGTCCAAGGAGTTGAACAGCAAACGGGTGCGTTTGCGACACCACTTCTTGGATGTCAGATGTCGAGCGATTGTATAGCAGAAGTACGGCTGGAATGGGGCTTGCACTCGCAATTTCGGACGCTTCGGCGGTAGAACGTGTCCGTTCAGATACGGCAACATCAACTAACACACCAATGTAGTCCGCACCTGCATTAGCAGCAAGTTGAGCATCATGGATAGAGGTAATGCCACAGATTTTAACACTGCAGGGGGATTCTTGAGTATTAGATTTAATGATTTGCTTACGCAGAGTTTTAGGTAAAGATTGTGCTTTCTTTTGTTTATTCATTTTGGAATTCCTTTTTGAGAGCAGACTTTATTTTAGGTTTTAGTTAATCTGACATTTCTCAAAACGTCTGAGAAGTCAGTATCCATCAACGAACTCTGAATATATCCTTATGAAAATGCGAATTGAAAAGTCTCTTTTATTTCAGAGATACTCCTGATTTTCGCCTCAAAACGGTATTAGACTGCCAATGAGGAGAGAAATTCCTACTGAAACTACGTCGAAAATCTTCAGAGGGCCTCCGCATTTTCATGTAAGTATAGGTGGTTTGCGTTGATGATTATTAGGTTCGGAACAATTATGAAAAATCCCAGTTAATTTACTTTAATTAAGATGTTGGCCGTTGTCTTTTTTACTAGAAAATCTCGAAAAGTTAAACTAAGATTCTGCATAGGCATCTTTGGCATTGGCCAGAACTTCATCAATTTTAACCTTGGATCCAGTCAAGATCGCATTGGCTAGACTTGCACCGTCTAAGATAGATTCCGTAGTATATGCTTTCGCCAACACCTCAGTTAGGACGTTAGATAAAGATTTCACTTCAGCGATTTGATCGCAGCAAGCATTTGTGAAGTGCTCACCAATTTTGGGTTCAATTTTACTAGCCGAGGCTAATGCCTTAACTAAGTAAGCTTGGACTTCGGCTAAGTCCGCTTTGGTCTGAGTTTCGGCAGCTTCAACTAAGGCTTTGACGGCAACAGTTTTGGCATTAGTTTCCGTTTCAATGGCTTCAGTTAAGTCCATTTTTGCTTTCGCTTGGGCAGCTTCAACTAAAGCAGTCTCAGCCTCGGTTAATGCCTTAACTTTAGCTGCTTCGGCTGCTATCAGTGCTTCAGTTTCAGTTAAGACTGTGAACGTTAAATCTACAGTTAAGGTGCTAACTTTGATTTTGGCATCGTCTAAGGCATTTATAGCTGCCGTTAAAGCATCTCTAGCTTCTTCGGCTGCAGCTAAGGCAGATTCAGCCTCTTCGGCTGCTGACAATGCTCTGGCTTCTTTAGCAAAAATTCGGAATGATTTTTCGCGGCATTCCTTAAGGACTGATATAGGGCAACTTAATTCATTGGTGAGTTTGGCTAAGTGCTTCTCGGCTTTGGTTGAGGTAACTTCGGCTAAGATTAACGCTAGAGCTTCCGCTAAAACCATAGTTTCGGCATTAGCTTTGGTTAAAGAAACCTTGGCTAATGTTTCTGCCTCAGTTTCGGTTAAGACTGCAAAAGTTAAACCTACGCTTGAGGCATTGTCCTTGTCTCCAACTTCGGCTAAGACTGTTTTAGCTTCAGCTAAGGTTTTATAAGTTTTGGTTTCCGATTCAGATCGGAATTGGAATTTCTCGAATATCCCCAAAATTGAGTCTTGTTCTAATTTGGTATTGGCTAATGTAGATACTTCAGTATTCATAATATGGTCCCTTTCCTCCACAATTTCAGGTGCGCGTCCTTCAATATTCATGATAGCTTCGTACATAGCCGCTATTGCTCCTATTTCGTTTGAGATGTCGTGTGCCTCAATCCCTTGATTTTTCATCTGTTCTGCCGAAACTTCAACTTTGGTTTCTGTTTTGGTTCTAGCTCCTATATCAATTCTAGCTTTCGTCACATCGGCTTCTGTTAAGGTTAAGGCATTCTTGATTTCGGTTTTTACTTCTGCATTGACTATGGCGTCTTTCGCCTCCACATCAGCTAAGGTGGCTTTGGCTTTGGTTAAGTCAATTTTCGCATCTGCTAAGACAACTTTAACTTGGATTAACGCGGTTTTTACTTCAATTAGGTCATGATCCTCTTCGTCATAGCGCAGGAGGTGAAATTGGACCAAAGCATCTACAGCATCAACTAAAGTGGATTTGGCTTCTTCAGCTGCTACCAAGGTAGCATGGGCTTTAGATATAGCTTCTTCTACATCGGCTAAGGAGGATTTAGTTTCTTCTTTGACTTTGACTTTAGCCGGCGCATCAACTGTAGATTTGTCCAAGACTAAGGCAGCTCGTACTTCACTTAAAGCAGCCTTGGCTTTAGCTGCTGCCAAGATAGCTTTGCTTGATGCTATAGCGGTTGCAGCATTTGCGCTGGTTTGGGCTTCTTTGTGGAATTCTTCGGCTGCGGCTAAAGCTGCTCCCATGGCTAATTCGTTTTCGTAATCGGCTTGGGCTGCAGCTTCCTGCGCCTCGGTTAACTCATAATGGCAAGAACAATTATTAACCCCACAACTCGGGCAATAAGGTTCATCAGCGCACGGAGCATAATAAGCTTCATCTTCATCAACTTCATCAACTCTAACATCAGGGTTTGCACTAATTTTGGCTTCTTCTTCATAGAAAGCTTCTTCAAGCCGTTGATAGTAATTATCATCAGGTTCACCAAAATGGTCAAGATAAGCAAGCCAAGCATCCTGATCTGGTTCAGGCCAGTCTCGCATAGAATTCCTCCGTTTAGATATAAAAAAACCAGTATCAACTGAATTTTGCAATTATGTGTCGAAATCGTATCTATTTCGACACATCAGTGTTAAAAAGAAAGTATGGTAATGTTGTAATACCACAGATTTTTACACTATATTGTGATTTTTTGGCCATCTGTGCAATAATCCTATTAGCAGTCCGAGGTACGGAGGTTTAGTCTTCCATCATCATTTTACTCTTCAAAGACAGTTTGTCGGTCGGCATCCGAATAACAGATAATCATGGTTACAGGTTGCCAGCCGGTGTTGACGGCGTTATGTTTGACATTACGCGGAATACGCAACATCATTCCTGGTCTGAGCGGGATAACCTCATCTCCTAATTTGTGGTCGCATTCACCAGAGAGGACATAGATAAGCTCTTCACAGTTAGGGTGGTAGTGGGTAGGATTGCCTTCACCGGCGTTAATGTAGACGACTCCGAATGTCATTTCAGCCTCTGGGTCAATCTGATCGTTACAGAGCCATTTAATCGCGCCCCACGGAAATTCAAGAGCACCGGCATCGTTACTATTGGTTAAGGTTACTTCCATAGTTGTTTCCTTTCTATTTTCCGAATTCAATTATACTTGAAAACAAGTCAAACATTGTGCTGCATACGCCTGCAATCCCATGGTAGGTTCTTCGTGTAGATAACCGATAGGAGCGGAAATAGCCCGGACACTGCGAACTTGTATATCCAGTGCCCGATGCGTATGTCCGAAGAGAGCATGTGTGACAAGCGGCTCCTGCAAGCACTGTGTACCGAGATGTTTGCTACCCATAAACGCACGAAAGAAATCCCACGGTAATTCGCCGCGGTATCGGATACACTCTCGAAACGGGACGTGATGTGTGACCACAATTATACGTGATACATCGTCCCGAATAGCAGCGATTTGCGTCTCAAGCTCCGCTTCAAAACGCCGAGCAATAGCAAGGTCGGTGTCTGCCCACTTGGCGTATCGCTTATCGTTCCAAACTGCGCCCATCAACTCTTTTTCCGCATACTGTGCATCGGAAAAGTCATAATCTTCTGGTGCGAAACTATAATCGTACCAACCGATAGTCCCACAGAAACCTACCCTCTCCTTGATGAAGGGTACATCCATGAGTGGATGAAAACCGCACTCACGGCAGAGTTCTGAAATGATACTGCATTTCTGTTCGCTTGTGACATTAGGTGTCTCAATTGCCCAGATGTCGTGGTTACCCGGAACGAACAATTTCTCACACGCCAGATCTGCGAGTTGAAAGGCATTGAGCGTTTCAGAAAGTTGGACTAAGTGCCGTGCGAGATCGCCTGCCAGTACGAAAACGTCAAGTTCTGCTGCCCTCACAGCATCAATGAGATGTGGCACGAGCTGCTTGTTCAAGGACGTAACATCTGTGTGCAGGTCTGAAACGAGTCCAACTTTCATTCAACCACTTACATCGATCCGTTGTCCAAGCTTTTGAAAACCTCGTCTAAAAAGATGCGTATCCCACTGTCATCATCTTGCTGATACTGTTGGCGTTGACGCTCCAATGCTTGGATTGAAGGCACATCGCCAATTTTGGCAATAGCATCAACAAGCGTGAGTTGAATAGCGGGTTCACTGTTATGTTCCAGTGCATTAATCAACCGATCTCGCGCCTTCGCTCCACCGATGCCGCCAAGTGCTGAAGCAGCGATATCCTTCGTGCTTGCATTCCCTTTTTCAAATGCGGCGATGAGCGCGTCAACAGCGGGCTGACCGATCTGGCTGAGTGCCAACCCTGCTTGGAAGCGAATACCGGGTATTTCTGCTGGGTTTTCAAGAACAGCGATAAGGGCATCAATAGCAGAAACAGGTTTAAGAATTCCGAGTATTGAAAGGCAGGCACGTCGAATTTCCTGTTCCGGTTCCACCGAAATCTGGATATATTCCTGAGCAAGTTCAGCGAGTTGCCCCTCGTTAATCTTCTCATAGAGCCTTTCGGATCTGTGTCTGAATTGCGTCCCGAAGGGGGCTTTGAGGGTAGCAGTATTCTCGATTCTGTCTACAGTAAGCAAACCGAGAATCGCAGCGGATTCCAACTGCTGCGGTTGAAGACCATCGGTTGGGAGCTGATCCACATTGGCACTCTGGAACTGCTGGAAAAGCTCGTTTAGAACGCTCAATTCCACAAGACGCTGAAGACTACTAATTGACGCCTTTCGGAGTGAGAATTCCGGGCTACTCTTGAAGAGGTCCACGAGAGGCTCAATTGCCCGGATATCGCCTAAATCGCCAAGTGCGGTCACAGCGGCAATCTTCACACCTATCAATTCAGAGGTTCGGAAGGTAACCTGCTTTTCAGAGAGTTTTCCGAGTACCTTCTTGTAGTCATCAATGCTGTAAATTTTGCGCTCATCAACAATCTTCTCAACAATGTCTCCTACCTGAATATCAGTATTTGCTGCGGGGGTGCCGTGCTGAATCTCTTTGACGCGCACGGTGCCGTTTCCTTCAACATTCAGTCCGACCTTATCTCCCTGTCTTCGGAGAGCGATACGGAGCGGCGGCTTGTCTTTCAAATAGAGAATAAGGTTATTATCCTCATCAAGTGCCTTCTTCATGGCACTTTTAAAGTCCCCGGCACTTCGGACTGGATACTCAGCAATGACATAAGAGATAAGTTCGCCTGTCCCAAGTTGCGCTTTATGTGCCGGTCCATTGGGTGTGGTATTTAAAACAACGACACCGCTTGTCGACCAGCGGTTTTTGAGGTCGCTGTCCAATTGCTGCACCTGCATCTTCAGGCGGTCATCGTGATACTGATTGTCACATCCGAGTCCGAGTATCAGTACGAAAAGCAACACAATAGACACGTAACAGTGGGGTCTGCTAAACCGCGTTATTTTTTTTAGCATACAGAATCCTTTTCATTTAATCATAGGACTTACGCAATTTTCTCATGAGACCTACACATTATGCGCCGTTGGCGAGGTTACAAACCTCGCCAGCAAAGGAGTGTGCGTAAATCCTGAATAAGTTTTCGGCTTGTAAGCAGCGCGAACGGATCGCAGTTCAATTAAGAGGAATGACGACCTCTCGACTGCTCTGTTCCTTCAAAGCATCTAAGAGGGGTTCCACAACTTTTTCGTCACCGAGTATAGCCAAAGCGCGGATGGCATCAACACGCAGCGATGAACCCTTGTTCTGTACAATCTTGACTAACTCAGGAACAGCAGCACCTCCAATTTTTCCGAGTGCTTCCACAGCGAGTTGCCGAACCTCAGGTTCTTCCCGGTCACGTTCCCATTTCGCAGAACCGGACTCAATCAGTGCAGCGAGTGCTGGAATAGCCTCTTCGCTTCCGGCTTCTCCGAGTGCTTTGACAACATTCAAACGAGTTTCCATTCTCCCATGATCCAAAAGTTTTACCAAAATAGGAACAACTGTTCCCGGGTCATCCTTACCGAGGTGCCCCAAAACCCAATGCGCATTATGCCTATCGCGATTGTCTTTGGACTTAAGTGCCTTTTGGAGCTGGTTGAGGAGCCGTTTCCGGTCGCCTTTCTTATAGATCTGTTTTAGCGCGTCAAGTGCCGCATTTTGGACATCAAGATCGTCATCGCGGAGTGTCTCAAAAACGAGTCTTTCAAGATATTTACCCTGTTCCGCTTGATACGCGAGGAACATTTGCTCGCCGCGCGCAGCAATTGATGCTTCCTGCCAATCCGTGGTGTCAGGTTCGTAGAATTCCTGAGAGTTGTAAAACCCGAGCAGATAGTGTGCCTCGGCATTGTCAGTCGGTTGCTGGAGTGCGAGTTTAAATTCTCGGACAGCGCGTTCCTCTTTGCGGCGCTTATCCGATTTAATTAATTCTTTTCCCTTCGCGAGGTTCTCGTTCTGGGTGCCGCACCCCACAACAAAGAGGACAAGTGTGAGAGCAAGCCAGATTTTTTTCATAGTTCATTCTCCTACGCGGTCATGCATGGTAGGAACGAACCGCTCCACAGAAGCATTGTTGGGACGGTTCACTCCGATACCAAATTAGATTGAACAGGACCTACGTGCCGTTAGGTGCCAAGGAGTTCCTGCTGTTCTGCGCCCGTCTCAGCAGCTTCATTCTCCTCTGCGCTTGCCTCTTCTACTTCTACTTCTTCCTCTTCCTCTTCTTCTTCAGAATCACCAAGTGCTTTCTGAAGGATAACAAGCGGTTTTTCAGAAAATCCCCAGTCTTTATATCGCTGGATGACATTTGTTTCTGAGGACGGAAGTTCAATTTCAAGGGTTTTCGCGCCATCTCCAGCAGCGGTATCTTCAGCGGCTTTCATAAGATGATCTGCTACCCCTAACTGTCGGAAGGGACCGGACACTGCGAGGTTTCCGACTTCTGCGCTGTCGGGATCGGCTGCATTCCGCTTCACGGTAATCTGTCCAATCGGGTATCCACTGGCTTCCGCAACGAGTCGATGTGTTCCACTATCCGCTTCCAAGTCGGCTTGCAGTTCTTCTGTAACTTCCGCTTTGGTTTTTTCAGGGAAACAATACGCGTGTAAATGTGCCGCATCATCTTCTTCAGCCGGACGTACCTTGAGGGCACCGGCTAAGTCAAAGTCTTGATTTGCCATATATGGTTCTCCTTTATTTTTTTAACTTACCGAGGGGTGTTGGTATCTTCGCACACTGAATAGTACTGCGTCTGGATAGCCAGTATTTACACCCATTTATTACACGATTGTAATATAATTTATTCCACATTACAAGCAATTTTCAGAGCGTTACGATCTAAAAGTAACTTCCTAAGAAAGTGAAGTTCGATCCTCCGCTTCAACATCATCGGAATTCTCAAGCGCAACAAGCGGGGGGTGTTCAATATTGACAACATCTTCTTCTGTCGTTCCATCAAGTTCCTCTTGCGCAATACGCAATTGCCGTTCCGCATCCACAACGTCCCTGTTAATCTTGGCAATACATCGGTTAAGTTTATCAACAAGAGTCGCGTGGCCAGCCATAGCACGGCGAATCTGACGGAGTTGATCAATGACGAGTCGAAAGGTGCGGACGAAATCACCGGCATCTAAACGGGCATAGTTTTCGAGCGTATCAAAGTCACAACCACGACTCCAGGCGAGCATCGCCGTACAAAGTCGAAGTTCTAACATAGGCGTGCCTTCCGTTACATTGTGCTGACCCTCTAAATACTGGATTACTGAAATTTCGGAACTCACCTCAGAGAGGATATCCAAGAAGCGATCACCCTTAAGAGGTTTAAAATATCCATCTTTACGCGGTTCGGAGACAATCGCCACCATGAGACAGTTAATTTCGTCCTCCGTGAGCCGTTCAAAAAAACCGCTGAATAGGAGTTGGGTCAACGGGATCTCATACCCGTAGATATGAGCTGCAGTACTCCCGCGTGGTAGAAGCGTTTGTGCTTCAATGTAGCCGAGCTCTTCAAGCACCTTAAGACGTGCTGCTATCTGCCGCCTTGGGACATTCTCAATTCGTGTCGTCCTTTTTTTGAGTTTCTGAATTTGCTCTTCCGTGTTGCGAATGGTTTGGTATCTTCCAGTGCATGTGTGTAAGTGTTCACATCCGTGACAAAGACTCTGCTCGGCCTCCCTTTGAAGAAGTATAATCTTTTTGTGAATAGCATTCAATCTTTTAACGCGTTCTTTTTGCTTCTTTTTCTTCCGCGTTTCTGATTTGACCTGTTCTTTCTCTACATGGAAACGCTGAATACTTTTTTCACGATTCCGCTTATCACGATAATGCTTTTGGATTTGTTCGGTTCCATCAATACCTTCGTGAATACATTCAGGTTTAGGTAGTGTCTCAAGTTTCTCCGCTTTCGCCTCAATTTGATTATTGAGGTTAGTGACGCGCGTCCGGTTTTGATGATTATTCAAACTCATCGTATAGACATCGTAAATGTCATCACCATATTTTTCATAAAGATTGAGAATACTCGAATAGGAAAGATTAAACTGACTCTCTATAGGTTCTATCTTCTCAGAAACAACATCTCGAACCTCGCTTGAATCGACATACGCGGGTTCAATTTGGGCATAGACATAGCCGATGGTGTCAATACCACGCCTGCCAGCACGTCCTGCCATCTGGTGATATTCGCGGGTCTTGAGGTATCGAAATCCGATGCCATCAAATTTTTCGAGGCTGTCAAAAACCACTGAGCAGGCTGGCATATTAATACCGACAGCGAAAGTTTCCGTGGTAAAGAGGAGCTGAATCAATCCAGAAGTAAACAACCTTTCAACAACCTCTTTAAGCGTCGGTAGCATGCCAGCGTGGTGATAAGCAATCCCGCAGCTAACTAACCTACGAAATTCGGTAATCTTCTTTTCTTCAACAATATCAAATTGGTGACACAGTTCATCAAACTGCCTCAAAATTTGTGTTTTTTGTTTTTCATCAAGCAGCTGTAGCTGCGTTCCGTATACTAATGACGTAGCGTTCTCTTCACAACCTTTGCGGCTAAAGCAGAAATAGAGGCAGGGGAGCTGCTTTTTTCGGCGCAGATGCGGAATAAGCCTTGTTTCTGTAAAGTCAGCGGGGAGTGCCTTATTTGTGTTATCATCAGGCGATTTGGGTTTCCGTTTACGCGCATCGCGTTTCGATATATTGCGAAGCGCAGCGATATGCGCCACACTACCGACACCGTAATCTTTAAAATAGAGATGATGCTCCAACGGGACCGGACGTTTCAATTCCTCAACGACCTCAATGTCAATATCTCGCACGCTCTGCATCCACTCTGCGAATGGATTAATGTTGGGAATCGTGGCACTCAGACAAACAAATTTGATGTGCTGAGGTGCGAAGATGAGACTCTCTTCCCAAACAGTGCCGCGCTCAATATCATTAATATAATGGATTTCGTCAAAGATAACGTAAGAGACATCTTGTAGTTTTTCAATGTTGTCAAAGATGGTATTCCTAAAAATCTCCGTCGTCATCAACAGGACTTGGGCATACGGATTGAGTACAACATCACCTGTGACAATACCAATCTTCTCGCCGTATTCGGCGTAAAAGTCCCTATACTTTTGGTTACTCAAGGCTTTGATCGGGGCGGTATAGATAACGCGGTGGTCCTCCCGAATACACTTTTCGACAGCGTACTCAGCAATGACAGTTTTACCTGCCCCTGTCGGCGCGGTGACGATCACCGAGGTATCCCGGTTAATCGCGTCTATCGCTTCCTCCTGAAACGGATCCAATTTTAAGCCCTTGTAAAGCATTCAACCCTCCCTTGCACTCCAACCTCCTTCGCGTAACGTGTCGTCACTTGAGGCGTACTGTTAGAGATAATTGTAATAGACGCGTTATTTTTTGTCAAGTGATTTTTTCAAGGCACCCTCGTACTCAATGTTTATTATGACCTCTGCGCGCCGTTTAAACTTGACATCTGTCCGATTTACATGTTACCATGATATAAGAGTATCCAACCACGTTCCATACCAAAGTTAGGGGTGAGTACTTATGCAAGCAGTTAAAGGGACACAAAACCAGTACCGACATATCCGGATAAAATACATCGTAGGTATCCTGATATGCGTTTTGCTTTGTGGCATCATCGCATGGGCACAAAAGAATGGCAGTGAAAACAAACAGGAGCAAACCCTTGAAGACCTCGGCGTAACAGAAGCACAGCAAACACAACTGAAAGCACTGTGGGACCTGAAACGACAAAAGTATATTCAAGCGGTTGACGACTTGAAAACCCTAAATCGATTTGCAAAGGATTCACTTGCTGAAGACGCGGAGATCCAAGAAACTTTGGACAAATTTCGAGCGAAACGGAAGGAAATACAGGAACAAATTGATGGGATTGAGGAAGGGTTAATTCAGACTTTGCCGACACAGGCACAACTCCATCTAACACTTTTAGGTGTGCTGGATAACGGCGTCCCTCGCAGAACAATGAAGGCGCAAACTGGAAAGAAGAAAGACGAAACACCTACGCCGTCTTCGGAGCAGCGGACAAAATAAAAAAGTGGAGGATACCAGACTTGAACTGGTGACCTCTTGCATGCCATGCAAGCGCTCTCCCAGCTGAGCTAATCCCCCACATAAAGATTGTCTTAATTATACAATATATTTTTCGGGAATGCAAGAAAAATATATTTTTTTTGGAAAAATGACAAAAAAATCGCAAACAGACCTATTTTTCTCCTTCGCGAACCTTGATACCGGCGAAACACAACTCGCAACAGGTGCCTTGCTTATTGCGCAAAGCGAGTATTGTGAACTTAATATTGGCAGCTACCTCGACCAACTGGATGAGATGGCAGAGGTCGTCCGAGAACGGATTCAAGGGGTAACGCTGCCCGAGCAACACATCGCCGAACTGAACCGTTACCTCTTTGAAGAGAAAGGGTTCACAGGAAATACCGATAACTATTACGCCTTAGGTAACAATTTTCTGAACTTTGTCATCGACAAAAAGATGGGTATTCCGATTACGCTGGGCGTTGTCTATATCGAAGTGGGTAGGCGCGCGGGTTTGCCTCTCGTCGGTGTCAATTTCCCAGGGCATTTCCTTGTGAAATACCAGTCTGAACATTTGGATATTCTGCTTGACGTGTTTGAAAATGGGGCATTCATGACTGAGGATACGCTTCGGGCAAAACTCCAATCAAATTTCGACGAAGTGGTGGTATTAGCACCGAATATGTTAGCCGAAGCAACGGACAAGGAAATTTTAGCACGCATTCTGCGGAACCTAACGCGTGCCTATACACTCCTTGAGAACTATGACAAAGCACTTACCGCGACTGAACGCATCACTTGGTTGCTGCCGAACGTCGCAGCCGATTACCGCCTGCTCGGTTATCTATACTACAAAAATCACGCATATAGTGAGGGTATCACTGCCTTTGAGAAGTACCTTCAACTTGCAGAAACACCACCGGATGCCACAGCAGTGGAACGAAACATACAACATCTCGAAAAATTGCTGTCGTGTTTGAATTAAGATTGGGACGACACACGCATTACCGCCCATAGAAAAATAGATATTCCCAAAAATACGACGCTTTTTCCCGGACGTTATGCACTGAGTCCGGATATTATAATTGTTAGCGGATGCACGCTGTGAGGCAAATTACTGTTTCCAAATCCGTGGCAGTCCGCAAGATCGATAGAGGCAAACACTGTATTTGAATTTCAGCGGTCTTTGGAAAAATCTCAACCCAAATTAACAATGGAGGAGATAATCATGAAGGACCTGAAACACTATTGCACCTGGATGTGCTCGGTGCTGCTCCTGCTCAACGTATCAATACCGGTGTTCGGACAGGCGGAAAAGGCAGACACACTTGTTGGACACTGGACATTTGAGAAAGGCGTTGAACTGGAAGATCTTACGGGTAACTTTGCCGACATCACACTCATGGGTGCTGAGATCAAGGATGGGCAATTGAATGTCGATCTCGGTAAGTGGGCAATCGCCAGTGGGTATGACGGTCCCGATATCGGAGAAAAGACGTTGGTGTCGTGGGCTATTATGGATGACCTTGACGTTCAGAAAGGCTCGATATTGACGATCGACCGCCTCTCCGATCCCACATTTGATGCAATTGTCTTTGGAGAACGCCAGCATCATCGTTGGATGGCAGGTAGCGGATGGTTTCACCGCACCAAGGACCCGGAACCCGGGTTTGAGGAAAAGAAGGCGGGTGAGTTGATTATGATGGCTATCTCGTATGAAGATGATGGTGGAACGGCACGCGTGAGAATATATCGTAACGGGGACGAAATTGGCGATTACACATTCGGTCAATTTGTCACTTTTGATAATAATGATGCTGAAGCAATTTGGGGCAAGCGTCACGGCGGTTTGGGCGGCGGTCCCGGTGATCTTGACGCTCACATCGAAGATTCACGAATCTACGCCTCCGTTCTCAGTCAGGCAGAGATTAAAAAGTTGCTGCCAGACACGCTTGATGTGGAGGCATCTGGTAAACTTGCCACGACTTGGGCAAGGGTAAAAATGGAGTAGATATTTGGAAAGCACGTTTTCGTGTTAAATTTCCCGAAGGGCTTGAAAACCCTTCGGGACTTCCATAACGAAGATTAAACACCTATTACAGTGGTTAAGGAGTGATTACCAAAAATATGTTAACCAAAGCCAGTATTGAACATGAAAAATTAAAAATAGACTCTCCATTTTTTAAGGATGCCCTTGCACCGACTCGCGATGAAGCGACCCTTCTGTCTTTACTTGATAATCTCGGTAAGTTACCATCAGGATTTAATGGTGAACTATTCATCCCCTTGTTCACGCATACAAACCCAAAAATCCGTATGCTCGCAGCAAAAAATGTAGGCAAACTCAAAGATGAAAAATTCTTAACAGAACTTTCACAATTCGCAGCTAATGAAAATAATACGTTTGCCCGCCGCGAGGCGATTTCCGCTATCGGGCGCATGAGAAGTGAAAAGGCAATACCTATTTTGATGCGCTACCTTACCGATAAGGATCCGAAAGTTATTCTACAATCTGTGCGCGCCCTACTATACTTTAAGGAGAAATCTGAAATTCAAACTGCGTTAGATTCGCTACGTGAACACCCAAATGAACTTATCCGAGAACATCTTGTTAATGAGATAGAGGACAAAAAATCGCGACAGCAAAACACAAGAAAAGATCCTCATCATCCGACTAGCCCAGATGCTCTCAAGAATGTGATCGCCCATGCCGACGTGAAAGAAGCACTAAAGGTAATTCCAGATGAGTCAATCCACCTCACTTTTACGTCTCCGCCCTATTACAATGCACGTGATTACACGATCTACCAGAGTTATGAAGCATACCTTGATTTCCTAACTGCTATTTTCAAAGAGACGCACCGCATTACTAAAGAAGGACGGTTCTTTGTGCTTAACACGTCCCCTGTTATTGTGCCGCGTATTAGTCGGGCGCATTCGAGCAAGCGGTACGCCATTCCTTATGACATGCACCCGCGTCTCACTGATATAGGGTGGGAGTTTATTGATGACATCGTTTGGACGAAACCGGACTATGCGGCAAAGAACAGAAACGGAGGCTTTTTTCAACATCGTAAGCCCCTCGGTTACAAAGCGAATTCTGTCACCGAAAGCGTTATGGTATACCGAAAGAAAACAGATAAGTTGATTGACTGGAATATTCGGCAATATGACGATGAAACGGTTGAGGCAAGTAAGGTTATGGGAGAGTATGAAAAAACGAACCTATGGCATATTAATCCCGCAACAGACAAAGTTCACCCCGCAGTCTTTCCTCCTGAATTAGCAACACGTGTCGTTCAGTTTTATTCGTTTAAAGGCGATCTTGTCTTTGATCCGTTTGGGGGCAGTGGGACTGTTGGATACGTTGCCTTGACGCATGACAGGTATTTTCTTCTTTGTGAAAAGGAAGTAGAGTATGTTGAACGCGCAAAACAGCTGCTTGATGTCAACTTGTTCACCGATGTAAAGCCCCGGTCTCTATCGCTCTACGAATTAAAATCTGGACTTCCCGAAAGGAACCAAAATCTATGACTGTTACCGGTATTGTCATCAAGAATATCATTCGCAAACTTCTCGCAGGACAGGACTACCGATCCGAAGTTCTGACTCTGATCGATGCTGAGTTTTTGCAATATGTTGTTGACTTTTTCAAGCGGATAGCTTGGGCGAAGTTGGATAACCAGAACGTGACAGCCGACTGGTACAAAAAGGAACTACTTTGTTCAGATTCGCTTACTAAAGAGGAAGTTGCTGTTCATTCAGGGTTGAACATGAAAACAATCTCAAATACCTATAATTCAACCCGCAAACAAATTGTGTTGGAAGCATCCTTAGAACATTACGATACACTTTACGATGCCATTAACAGTTTGACTGAACAAGGCGGTATTGATGTAGCACTCACAATAAAATTTCGGGATGTAAGTGTTGACTTGAACATCAACGAAAGTTTGATCGTAATCAATACACTCGCGGTGAAACGTTCAGCACTTCGGGGCGGATTGTGGAGCACAACTGGAAAACAGGTTGAAAAACCTTTAATGATCGCCCTTTGTGCCCTTTTCCAAGTACCGAAAAAATACTTTGACCAGAGAAATCTTCCAGAATCACAACGTGAATCCGATTTTTACCTGTTTGATGACACTGGAAAGGATTATCCTGGTGAAGTGAAGTTGATGGGAAAAGGCAATCCTGAAAGTGCCGACGCGGTTTATGCGCGAGATAGTCGTTTTCTCGTTGCTAATAAACTTTCTGACACCAATAAACAACAAATGGATTCAGAAGGTATTCTCTGGGTTGAACTCCAAACCGAAAATGGATATAAACGATTTGAAGAGGTCTTAAAGACCTTGTCTATTCCTTACCAACCTTTTACAGGAGATTTACAAAGCACATTAGATAAAATTTTGCCCGTTATCCTATCTGATGATGTCCAAGATTCCGTAACTCCAGAGGTCGTCTTAATTGAAAGTGAGCAGAGTAATGACTCTGGCTCGGAATTGTTAGTTGAATTCTAATGAAAATTTTAGGTATTGACACCTCAACTCCCATAGGGAGTGTCGCCTTAATAGATGGTGAAAACTTAGTTGCTGAGCATACGCTCAATATTGTCCAAGCACACTCCTCCAGACTCATGCCCGCTATTGATAGTGTCTTGAAGTGGGGGAACATCACTGCAGATGCTTTAGACGGATGTGCTGTCGGTATTGGTCCCGGGTCGTTCACCGGTATCCGTATCGGTGTGGCGACGATCAAATCCCTCTGCTACGCTCTCGATAAACCGATTGTCGGGATATCAACTCTGGAAGCAATCGCCTATAATCTCCGATGGACAAACGCTGTTATCTGTCCACTTTTGGATGCACGACGGAGTGAAATCTATGGTGCAATTTTTGAAGCGAACACAAAATGGCAACGTCTCAGCGAAGACCTCTGCTTATCGATTGATGCCTTCCTGGATCAACTCGATACATACGCACCCTCAAATTGTCCTATTAATTTCGTTGGCGATGGACTTGCAACTTACGGGGATGCAGTCCGAGAAAGGCTTGGCGAGAGAGTCCACTTTGTAGACGCTATTTTCAACGTCCCGCGCGGCGCGACTATTGCCCACCTTGGGGCACAACACCTGAAGAATGGCGATATTGATGACTATTGGACCTTGGTCCCGAACTACGTTAGAGTGGGATTATACTAACCTGAAACGTTTCGGAAAATCCATTAATCAACAAAGAAAGTAAACTGAAACAACCCTACATATAAGGATTTTCTCTACAATTGGAGTGGTAAAGTATAGCAATTAGATGAACCGTATCTTTAAGAATACGACCTCTCTTTTTAGTGCGCACCTTATCGGCCGCCTCGGCTCACTCGTGATAACAGTCTGGCTCATGCCGCGTTATTTCTCAGAAAGTGAGTTCGGCGGTTATTTTGTTGCAATCGCGCTCACTAATCTGGTGGCAAGCCTGACAGAACTCGGCATACAAAATCCGCTCATCCGAGAGATGACGTTGCATCTACAACAGACTCGACATTACCTCGGCAACGCGCTTATCGTGCGTTGTATCCTTTCTATTATCGCTTATGGCATCATGATTGTCAGCGGTATATCCCTCTACACCCCGATCATCGTAGAGATGATAGTTTTCTTAGGTCTCGCAGAGATTGCGAATTCCTTAGCGCAATTATACAGATGCGTCTTTCGCGCACACGAGGAGATGAAATATGAAGCTTTGACCGTAATAGCCGAGCGCGCCGGATTTCTCTTAATCGGTGGCGGCGCGATTCTGTTTGACTATGGACTGGTGGCTGTCTGTCAAGCAACGTTGATAGCGAGTTGCATTAACCTCATCTTGAGCGTTGGGTTCACCCGCTTTCGATTTACACCACTCCGGTTCAAACTGAGTCAAGAGACAGTAAAGGTGCTGATGCAGCAGGCATTGCCGTTTGCGATTGGCAACCTCTTTCATCTGCTCTATTTTCGCGTTGATGCGATTCTGCTGTCAAAACTGAGTCCAGACGGGGTAGATGCCAATGCGTGGTACGGCTTAGCGTATACGATTGCCACCGCCTTCACAATTCTGCCAGGAGCGTTCATGATGGGTGCGATGTTCCCCGTGCTGTCCCGTGCGTGGGAAAGGGAAAAAGGGAGATTTCCGGGAGCATATACGTTCGGCATGCGATGGATGGTACTGAGTGGACTTCCGCTCGCGGTTGGACTTTCAATACTGTCTCCCGAAATCACGACAGTGTTACTTCCGCGGACCTATACACTGGACGAACTCAATAAAGTGGCGAAAGCCCTTCAATGGCTCAGTTGGGCAGGAGGACTCATCTTCCTAACGACAGCAGTGTTGTCGGTGCTTCGGGCAACAGACAAACGCCGTGCTTTCTCGGTTCTCATGGGTGCAACCGCACTCCTGAACATCTGTCTGAACCTATATCTGATTCCGCGTTCCAGCCACGTCGGGGCAGCAATAGCAATGGTTATAAGTGAGGCATTTCTACTCATCTTTGGGATCGGCTACATCTCAAGAAACATTGTCAAGTTCCGAGAAACGCCTCTTATATTCCGCACTCTTTTGAAAGCAGGAATCCTCTCCGGTGTAATGGGCATTGGTTTGACACTATTGAAAGGATTTCTTTCTATTTGGGTGTTGATTCCGTTGGCGGTGCTGTTCTACGGCGGAGGAATCACTATTTTAGGGGAATTCCGAGAGAGACTTCGGTTTGATTAGTCCTTGGCACGGGACCGCATTTCACCATCACGACTTGCCGTGTTGCATCAAAATCTCCCACCCTGAACTGTAAAAAAATAAACAGAAAATCCTACTCTAAACAACCCCGGTAAAAAACTCAGACGTACAACTCTTCAAGCACTTCAAAATAATTCGGAAACGTCTTGCTGACGCACTCAGGATCATTAATCTGAATCCCGGGTGTTTTTAAGCCGACAAGCGAGAACGCCATCGCCATCCGATGGTCTTCGTAGGTATCAATCGCAGCGGGGGTAATAGAGGCGGGTGAAATTTCGAGTCCGTCTTGGTGTTCAACGACAGGCACGCCTAACTTCCGCAGTTCCGTCACCATCGCATGAATCCGATCGGTCTCTTGCCAGCGTGTGTGTTCAATGTTTCGGATGGTTACTTTGCTATCAGCGAACGGCGCGATCGCTGCGAGGGTCAGGGAAGTGTCTGAAATCGTCCTCATATCTACATTAATCCCTTTCAATTGGCGCGGTCCGGTAACAGTAATACCTATATCAGAAGTAGTGACCTGACATCCCATCTGTTCTAAGAGATGTACAAATCCAAGGTCACCTTGTGCAGAATCCAAGTGTAGGTGTTGGACAGTAACACGTCCACCGGTAAGTGCAGCAGCGGCGAAAAAGTATGAGGCGTTAGACGCATCGGGTTCAATGTTATAGACGCGCGGTTGGTATTGTTGTCCGCCTTCAATCCGAAAATACTTATAGTCTTCGTTGATAACCTGAACACCAAACGCCTCCATGACCGCCAGCGTAATGTCAATATAGGGCATTTCGCGAGCACCCACGACCTCAATCTCCATACCGTTTCTGGCACACGGCGCGATGAGCAGCAACGCAGTTAAGAATTGACTGCTCTTACTGACATCAAGTCGAGTTTTTCCACCCTTAAACCCATTCGCTTCAACGATGACAGGGAGATGTCCGTTCTCAAATTGCGAGCGCGCTGAAATCCCAATTTGTCTCAGGGCATCCAGTAAATCAGAGATAGGACGACCGCGTCGCATCGGTTCATCGCCATCAATGACAAATTTTCCATGTCCGAGTGAAACATAAGCGGTAAGAGAACGTGATGTCGTGCCTGAGTTCCCGATATAGAGTTCAGCACCCGAAACCGGAATACTGCCACCATTTCCGTGGACATTGAACGTTGCCCGCTTCCCATCAGCCTCAATCCCAACACCGAGCTTTCGTAGTGATGCAGACATATAACGCGTATCATCGCTGAAGAGGGCACCGGTCACTGTTGAAGCACCGCGTGCCATCGCAGCTACCAACAACGCCCGATTCGTATAACTTTTGGAACCGGGTACCTCTATAGTAGCATCGAGCGGTTTCAGAAGCGGTTGTATTTCAATCATTCAGTAATACCCTCGTCCGCCAGCAATTGTCGAAGTTCGGCTTTCGCAGATTCACTCACAGGGAGCAACGGACTTGTCGTCTGTGCGCTACAGACTCCTAAAATTTCGAGACACGCCTTCATTCCGCTGACACCCTGTCCATACGTATACATTTTGCTGAGTCGGAGTAACAACTTCTGCAACCGATCGACTTCATCAATATCACGTGCCTTCGCAGCATTGTAGAGCGCGACCGATTCTTTCGGCGCGACGTTTGCGATTGAGACAACACCACCGTCCGCACCAAACAGGACAGCTGCGCCGAGCGCAACATGCGAACCGAGGAAGATAGAGAAATCTGTTCTATCACCCAGCAATGCTATGAGATTGAGGGAGTTCGTCCAATCACCGGTACTGTCCTTAACCCCGACGATATTCTCACAGGTTTCCGCGAGTTCGACGACGATCTGCGGCTTAATAAAGGTTTTAACGGTGGAGGGAATATTATAGATGAAAACCGGGAGTCTCGTACTCGCGGCGACTGTCTGATAAAATTCGATCAGATCCGCATCATCGGTGGAGGGATAGTAGTAGCCCGGTGTCGCAGCGACTGCATCAACACCAAACTGTTCGGCGATTTCAATGTTTTGGATAACGCGTTGGGTGCTTGTATCCATTACACAACAGATAACCGGGACACGACCGCCAATTGCTTTGAGAGCGATGTCCATTGCACGTTCGCGTTCTGTGTTTGTTAACGTCGTAAATTCACCTGAACTCCCGAGTAGATAGATACCGTGAACACCGCTGTTAATTAGTCGGTTAAGTTGATTGACGAACCCGCGTTCATTGACGCGCTCTTTTTCGTCAAGCGGTGTTACTGTCGGTGTAAAAATGCCTTTGAATTGAATACTCATGAATACCTCCTGTGAGGAGCAATTGTAATCTTTCTCGCTACTATGGGACCTGTAAGGAACGCCTTACACATCTGTCAGTCTTAAGATTTCAGTTTAGCAGAATTTGATTTAGATGTCAAAGAAATATACGTAATTAAACAGGTATTCAGTCTTTGGTTTTCAGTTGTTAGTAGTTGCAGGTTCATAAAGCGGAAATCGTAATTGTCTGAACCAGGATTTACAAGATTCAAGGATTTTCAGGTTCACAGAATATTACAAATCCTCACTTGTCAGTTACGCCAAAACATGCTATCATTATATCAGAATTTGACTTCCATTATATATAGATTGTCGGCTATGTATTTAGGTTGCGAGGGAATAGCATCGAGCACTGAAGGACGTATCACAAATGAACATTCGTACACAACAGACCCTCAGGTACATAGGCATTGTGCTTTTGGTGATGCTCGCCATGTATTTCTATCTCGGCACAATGCTCAAAGACTCCATGAGCAAGCGAATCACCAGTGAATTGGAAATTCAGGCAGCACTGACCACAGAATTCTTCATCGACAAACTCCCCGCCGAGGCTAACTTTAGTTACGATGCAATAGATCCTCTCGTTGATAGACTCGGAAAGACCGAAAAAGTTCGGGTGACCTTCATCGGGACGGATGGAACTGTCTGGGGTGATACAGAACGGGATGGACAAGCATTACGAGCGATGGACAACCACCTTGCACGTCCAGAGGTCCAAGCGGCTCTTAAAAACGAGGTTGGGATTCGGGATCGGTACAGCGATACGACGCAGACGGAATTTCGTTACTTCGCGATGCCCATATATCGCAACGCTGACACAGAAGATTCGTCAAATGAAAAAGGAACCTTGATTGGCATCTGCCGTGTCGCGCTCCCGATGGAAGCCGTCAATACAGCCATCGGTAATCTCCGACAGATGGTTCTAATTGCGAGTGTGGTAGGACTTATCCTGGCAATCGTGTTTAGTGTTCTTAGCACCGGTGCCATCATAAAACCGATTGAGAAATTAACACAGATGACCCAATCGTTTGCCGCTGGCAACATAAACTCACGCGTCCCTGTCGATTCAAGGAATGAATTGGGACAACTCTCCCAGAATTTCAACCTAATGGCTGACAGGTTACAGGAACAGATCGACAAAATTTCAGAAGAACACCGACGCTCGGAAACCATCTTAACGAACATGGGCGAAGGTGTACTACTCGTGAACGGGGCATCTGAGATTACCTATGCCAACCCGACGGCTATCTCCATGTTGGAGCTGCCGGATGATTATGTGGGTAAAGCATTGATCGAAATCAACCGAATTCCTGAACTCCAAGCACTGCTGCAGAAGGCAGAACAGGCAGAAACCGTCGCGTTCGCAGAAATCCGTCTCGGCAACCTAACGGAACCGGAGGTAGAGGTCACGGTCGTGCCTGTCTCTGCCGGTCAAGAGTACATTATCGTTATCCATGATGTCACCAGGGAACGGCAATTAGAGCGAATTCGCGCCGATTTTGTGGCGAATGTCTCACATGAACTCCGGACACCACTCACAACAATTCGAGGGTACGCCGAAACGCTACTCGGTGAGGATTCCGTTCGGACGAAGACGGGTGAACAATTTATTGTGAAAATCCTCAATCATTCAACGCGACTTTCAAGGTTGGTTTCGGACCTGTTGGAACTCTCTCGGTTGGAGTTAGGTGAAGTGAAATTGAAACGCTCGCCGCATCACCTCAATACCTTCTACGAACCAATCTTAGACGTGTTTGAACCGCTATTAGAGGAATCGGGACTGGCTTTAAAATGGGAGATTCCTGATGAACTTCCAGAGGTCAACGTAGATCAGCAACTTTTCATGCAGATTTTTGTAAATCTGATTGATAATGCGATTAAATATACACCAGATGGCGGCACCATCACGGTCTCGGCAGAAACTGACCTAAGCGACGTATTTGACGGACTCAACATGAGCATGAAAGAAGTTATCGTGCACGTAAGAGATACAGGCATCGGTATCCCAATGGAATCCCAGTCTCGCGTGTTTGAGCGATTTTACCGAGTGGACAAAGGACGCGCGCAGGAAATGGGAGGAACCGGCTTAGGACTCGCGATCGCTAAACACATTGTACTCCGTCATAACGGGAGGATATGGCTGGACAGCGTTTTAGGGCAAGGGAGCGTATTCCATGTTGCCGTGCCGCTATCAGACTAAATTTTTCACGCTTCTTGTGTGTAAGCCATCTCCCAAAAGAGGTATTCATAACGGCTACTCATCAAGAAGTAGTTTTTAATCCGTTCTTTTTCGGAAGGACTATACGCCACTACGAGATTGTTGAGTAGATCGCGTAACCACTCGCCGAGTGAGAGGAACTCCGGGGAGGCATACATATCAATCCACTCCTGATAGAGCGGTTCCGGTGAGCCACCTTGTCCGGCAAGCGTTGTACCGATCTCAGCATAGCCCCACTGACAGGGCAAAACACCCGCAACGAGATCCGCCAAAGTACCGACTTCCGCCACATTGAGCAGATGTCGGGTGTAAGCATGCGTTGTAGGTGCAATCGGTGCGGCTTCCATCTCAGCGGCAGAGATACCAAATTTCTCGCAATATCCACGATGCAAATCCATTTCGGTATTCAGCGTCGCGTTGAGAAGCTCCGCAAACATCGCCATCGTGGCTTCATCGTGAGCCTTGATAACACCGTGTGCAAACACACGACTATAGTCCAATAGGAAGAGATAATCCTGAATAAGGTAGAACTTGAACTTCTCCGTGGGGAGACTTCCATCAGCAATACCGCGAACAAACGGGTGTTTAAGATCGGCTTCCCAAATCGGTGCAGCAGTGAGTCTGAGTTCATCGGTAAATTTTTTATTTTCTGCCATAGGTATTATCAAAACTCCTTAGAAATATATGATAATCTTAGGTATATATCATACTTTAAGACGCAAAGGATGTCAAAATGTTTGAGAAACTCGGAATTGTAACCAATATCTGGTCCCAAGAGGTAGAAAAAGGGGCACGCTTCGATGAACTGATGGTGGAATTCGGCGCAAACGGGTTCAAGGATATGGAAGTACGCGAAGGCGATTACCTCCGCAATTCTGCATTCGGCGAACTCGTTCAACAACTGGAATCTGCAATGCTTGAATATACCGATGCCGAATTCAAAACCATCTGTGATGCTGTCTGGACCGGTCAGTCTTACGAAACGAAGCACTCCACGCTTTTTGAAGAGGGCGCACGCTTCGCCGAAAAAGCATCTGGACTCACCTTGAGTTATGCAATGTCTCACCCTTGGCTTTCGGCACCAAACGACACAGAAGCAGACACGCAACAGATCATTAGTGCGAAGAAACTGGCATATCTACTCTGTCCAACGCGACCTCGCCTCCGCCTTGTCGATCTCGACAGCGAAGGAGACATCGACGAATCCGCTGCTATTGCGAACCTAAAGCGTTACAAAGCACTCTTACCGGACTACCCAATGATTTTCGCCGTAGAAAATGCCCGACAAACCGCCACACTAACCTTAAAGTTAGCAGTCGCGGGCGGTGCTAAACTCACGTACGACGAGACGAATACATATCGCGCTGATAGGACAACCGTGAATTCACCGGACGAATTCTGGGGTACCGTTAAAATGGAGGATCTCACGTCGGTACACTTCAAGCAGAAAACGGAGGACGGGGTTCTCTCAGAAGTGAGCAATGGGTTCGTTGACTTCCGTGCGATCGCGGAACATCTGAAAACACGGCACTATACCGGCGATCTGCTCCTCGAGAACACACCGACTGCGCATTCGCTACAGGATGCCTTGCGGAGCCGAGAGTATCTACAGCGCGTCTCATAAATAGTTTGAGAGTATTGTTCAATTATCATAAAAATTGCTCCGCTGCTGGTGTGGTCTGAAACCGTGCCAACAGCGGAGTTTGTTGTTAGTTTATAAAGTAGAAACTAAAAGGGGGAGTCTTGCGTTTGTGCGGTTTCTGCCTGACCGTCACTGGAAGGTACAGTTTCCTGATTCGCGGATTCCTCAGATGCCGGAACGTCACTTTCCTGTGCAGCTGCCGTTAATTGCTTAATTCGCTCGCACAATTCATCCAGCAACTTTGGTGCTGTTTCCGCTGCTTTTAGTTCAGCGGAAAGTTGGGTCCATTGCATTTCACTCATATCGTTCCGGGATTCCACACTGTATTTACGTTTGATGTAATTCCAGAGGTCTGCCTTAGTAATGCCCTTCTCTCCAAGAGGTCCTTCCAGATTGTTTGCAATCGCGAAGGCAGCCTTCTGTGCGTTAGCGATATTTCCATCACTCTGTTGTGGCAGTGGTTGTTGTGTTGCATTACCGCTCCCTGCTTTTCGGTGCAGATAGAAATTCAGCACCTCACGGATAACCGGCACAGGTATTAACTGTTTAATTGCGTTACGTTGTGCTTTGTGAATTGCTTTGGTGAAAGCGAACGGATCGGGACGGTTCCCAGCCAACTTCGATTGTTCATACGCGCCATAGCGAGACGAACCCGTGATTGTATCAACAGCTTTGGCAGTCGCAATCCAAGAATGTTCGCGTTCCTCATAATCTATCTCTTCAATCTGGATACCGCCGCGGCGGTTTGCGGCTTCGTTAATGCCCGCTAAGGTCAATCCCTCAACGGTGCGTCCGCCTTGTTTAAAGGAATAGACATAATCCTGAATTGTCTGTCCAGTCATCAATTCAATGATAGCCTGATCGTCCACCTGATCAACGACTTCGTATTCAGCCGTAACCGGTACCATTTCGTCCTTTTTTTCTTCAGCCATAACATCCTCCGATTTCTAAATACATCAGATTTCTAAACATATAATTAGTATAACATATTTTTAGATATATATCAAAGAAAAAATGCGATTTTGTTAGTTCATAGTTTGTTTTATCTTCAAGATACGCAACGCACGATATGGGGTGTATGATACCATCCTATACCCAATTTTTCAAGTCAATAATTCGTCTACATTAATCGTCGGCAATGCCTGTAGTGATCTCAACCTGTTTTCCCTCTGTCACGATCCTTTCAATGTAGAGTGTGAACGTATATGTTTGATGATTCTTGTATTTTTGAAGGTTTGAAGGAAAGGAACTGTCTGCTGCAACATCATCTATAACCCAAAATGTCACATTTCTACTGTTTGTGGCAAGTGTCATTGCCCCTGAATAAACCTTTACCAATTCCGGGTCCACATCATCTCGAATGCCCAGCAGCTCATTTAATCTATCAAGTGCAACGGTCGCTTGAAGGCGCACTGTTTCGCCAGCATATCTTTGACCACCAGCCACAATCTGTTCAAGCGTCGTGTCAATAACCTCAATATCCGCTTTCCCGGTGTGTTCGGGGACATCAGACCGGATGATAAAGAAATGATCTCCGTGTATAGTTGTGTCTTCGGAAATATCTTTTATATGAGATGTGAAGGTGTAGGTTGTATAACTCCGAATATGTGCCAGATCACTTTCCATGTAGTTTGTATAATAGTGATTGTGCACAGACTTAGCGTCTGAATCCGTGATAAAAAAATGTACTTTATTGTGATGCGTAAACAATTCTAAGGTTGGAGGATCTCCATCAGCACTCGGATAAATTCTGCCAGCAGCTGTAATTGTAACCTTCTGTCCTTTGTATTTTGAGCCGGCTCCGTGCTTTGCAACATCGGTGACAATATCAGTGAGGGTAGCAGATTCGATGCTGCGGGTTCTCAGGGGAGATTTTGCACACCCACCAAAGATCGTAATAGCAAGGCAGGTAACTAAAGACGTAAAAAGTTTCATGTAAGGATCCTTTCACAGAGGTAATATCGGTATCAAATTAGTTAGGATTTACGCAGCGTCCTTTGCTGGCGAGGTTTAAAACCTCGCCAGCGGCGTGCAGGTCGTGGGTACTCGTCAGTAAATTGTGTAAGTCTTATGTTGTCAACAAAACAGTTTCTATATGAAAATCATAATGATTCTGATTTGATTATGTCAAATTAAATTTGTAAAACATATTTAAACATCGTTCCATAAACTTGATTTCGATCCTGAATTCTGCTATAATAGCAAAAAACCGAGTATCGGAGCATTGACAAACAGTGACAGCCCCACTTCTCCAGATGCAGGCAATTACCAAAGACTTTCCCGGGGTGCGTGCCCTTGATAACGTTTCTTTCGAGGTGCGTCCGGGTGAAATCCATGCGCTGTGTGGAGAAAACGGCGCAGGTAAATCGACGCTGATTAAGATTCTCGGTGGCGTTTATCCGTCCGGAACCTATGAAGGGCAACTGTACATCAATGGGAGCGAACAGCAATTCCACACCGTGCGCGACGCAGAACGTGCCGGGATCGCGATTATTCATCAAGAACTGGCACTCATTCCAGAGATGACGGTCGCGGAGAATATCTATCTCGGTAAGGAACCTTGTCAATTCGGAACTATTGACAGGCATCGCCTCTATCATGAAGCAGGCGAACTCCTTTCACAGTTTGGATTGACGATTCCACTCCATAAACCTGTCCACGAACTCGGTATCGGACAACAACAACTCGTAGAAATCGCGAAGGCTTTAGGGCGCAGCTTGCAAGCCCATATACAGCAGCGGCGCAGCTTGCAAGCCCATATACAGCAGCGGCGCAGCTTGCAAGCCCATATACAGCAGCGGCGCAGCTTGCAAGCCCATATACAGCAGCGGCACAGCTTGCAGTCTGGTAATGCTCTGTTACTCGTATTGGACGAACCGACAGCCGCTTTGACCGAAAGCGAAGTGGAGATCCTTCGCCAGATTCTGACCCAACTCCGAGAGAAAGGTGTCGCCTGTATCTATATCACTCATAAACTCAAGGAGATCTTTCAAATCGCTGATCGGGTGACAGTGCTACGAGATGGTAAAACGGTCGCGACACAATCCGTTGAATCACCTGAATGTACCGAAGAAGCACTCATCTCTCAAATGGTCGGGCGAGAGTTAACAGCACTCTTTCCGAAACGAAGAACAAACCCTACTGCTGAAAATGGAGCGAGCCAAGAAGAGATAGCACTTCGGGTAAAAAACTTAAGCACTTATCCGCCAGAACCCCCGCGCCTTAAAGACATCAGTTTCGAGGTGCAGCGCGGTGAAATCCTCGGCATCGCAGGCTTGATGGGTGCTGGAAGAACAGAATTGATTAGCACTATCTTCGGTGCTTATGACAGCAAATGGAACGGAGAAATCATTATAGACGGAAGTGCTGTTCAGATTCATTCGCCGTGGGAAGCGATACAACACGGGATGGCACTCGTCAGTGAGGATCGGAAACGCTACGGATTACTTTTAGATGTGGATGTCGTCCGCAACATGACGCTTGCGAGTCTCGGTTTAGCGTCAGATATTACATCTTATGGGTTAATTGACCAAAACACGGCGTTTCAAAAAAGCGAACACTATGTGGATTCCCTGCAGATTAAGACGACTTCGCTGAATGTTCCGGTGAATCATCTCAGCGGTGGAAATCAGCAGAAAGTTGTATTAGGTAAATGGTTGATGACACACCCGAAAGTGCTGTTTCTTGACGAACCGACCCGCGGCATTGATGTGGGTGCGAAAGCAGAAATCCACGCGCTGATGGCAAAACTCGCGGAAGAGGGTGTCGCCATCGTGTTTGTATCCTCCGAACTCCCAGAAATCTTGGGCATGAGCGATAGGGTTTTGGTGTTACATGAAGGCGAAATTACAGGCGAATTTCTCAACGATAATTTGACACAAGAAGACATTTTAAGGTGTGCAGCTGGGACTTGAATCCCTTGATTTGATAAAAAACAGAAACGACAGTACAAAAATCAGATGAAAAACAGAAACGAAATTTTTAAAACAGAGAACCCTAAAGAGACACAAGCACTCGGCGAAAAACTCGGTAAGACGCTCAAACAGGGGGATGTCATCGCTCTCATCGGCGACCTCGGCACCGGCAAAACCTGCTTGACACAAGGCATTGCGCGCGGCATCGGCATTGCACCGGATGAGGTCGTCAGTAGTCCCTCCTACATCCTGATTAACGAATATAAAGGGAAGGTGCCAATCTACCACATCGATCTGTATCGGCTTGAAAACAGTGAAGAGATCGCTGAACTCGGACTCAGTGAATATGTGGAAGGCGACGGGATTTGCATCATTGAATGGGCAGAGCGGATGGCAGATGCTTTGCCAGATACCTGCATCAGGATACACATAACGCTTGCAGACGGAAACGCCTCACACGGTGAAGAAATTAGTGAGCCAATATCATACAGTCCTGAAGATGAAAACATCCGACACATTGAAATCCAACATCCTATATCTCGATAGCGGTTCAGGCATTGGTGGTGGGCAACGAAGCCTGCTGCTCCTGCTAAACCTACTCGACAAAGATCGCTTTACACCCTTTGTTGGGTGCCTTGGGGATAGTCCATTTGCAGCGGAAGTCGAAAAGACAGCGGCGAGTGTTGTTCCACTGTCTCTCCCCGCCGCACACAATAAAACCGATAAGGTGAGACGGTTTACCCTGGGCGACCTGCTTGAAGATTTCCGTCAACTTCAGGTTATTCGTCAACTCCATCGGACGGTAAAGCAGCACTCGATTGACCTCATCCATGCAAATTCTTTGTCGGTAGCACTGCTTGGAAGCATTGTGGCAAGGATAAATCGCATCCCGATCCTGATGCACAAACGTTATGCGACCTCCTACGGTATTCTGGACCGCCTCTGTGAAAGGCTTCTGCATCGGGTGATTCTGGTATCGGAAGCGACCCGGTGGAACTTCGCTTCCGAGGCGAAGCAGACCTTAATCTACAACGGTGTCGATTTAGACGCATTTCAGGCATCGCGAGAAGAGATAGAAACCCTTCGTACCGAACTCTTTCACGATGCCTCTGATGCTTCACTACTTGCCGGTGTCGTGACTCGGATTACACCGGAAAAAGGGATCCACTTCTTAATCCGCGCGATGGCAGAACTCAAGGGAAAAATACCAATCAGATTGCTGATTATCGGCGGTCCTTATTTTCAAAAAGATGTCGATTATATGGAAGAACTAAAACAAGAAGTCGCAGATTTAGGCGTTGAGGACTCCGTTATTTTCACCGGATTTTTGTCAGATACGCGGGTTGTAACAAGCCTACTTGACATTGTGCTGGTCCCATCTATTATTCCAGAGGCGTGTCCGCGCACTATCATTGAGGCGATGGCAGTCGGTAAACCCGTTATTGCGACTCCGTTGGGTGGCAGCAAAGAACTCGTCACACCCGAAACAGGGATTTTAGTGCCACCCGAAGATGCATCGGCAATTGCTGACGCTATCGCAACCCTCGCCGCCGATCAAGAACGACTGACTGCAATGGGAAAAGCCGCCCGCGATCGCGCTGTGCAAATCTTTAGCAGCGAAAAGAATACCGCTTTGACGGAAGCCGTCTACACAGAATTATTAACAGCATCAGGATAGACCCACAAAATGAATATTGAGTGATGAAAGGATGGAGGGACGTTCCCACGCTTCCAATCTTCCAGCCCTCCAATTCGGCAAGCAAATGAATGGATTTGGCGTAAGCCCTAAACGTATTAAGAGATTTCTTCACGGCTCAAAGGAGTTATTATGAGAGAAAAAACAATCAGTCCACCGCAGGGTGCCCAAGCAAGTCAGGGGCAAGTCCGACAGGTATCCCAACTATTTGGTGAGGCTATCGGTGATACCAACGAATGGGTAGAAATCCACCGCACCAGTGATCAATGGGAAGCGCAGCTGGTTCAGACCACCTTGAACGCGCAACAAATTCGGTGCCGACCCATCGAACTGAAAGAAGAACGCCAAACAGTGCTCCTCGTGGCACCAGAACATGAGGTAGAAGCCATGGAACTGGTGAGTCGTATCGGTGTCGCCGTCACGGATAATGAAATGGCGATGCGATCTGAAGAGAGCGCGGCGGCACTCAAGCAACGGGATATGGCTGTTGTCCAGGACGATACAAACCAACAGACTGCGCCAGAGGACTCGTCAGAACTCATAATGGCAGAACGTGAAGGTATCGGCAGTGTTGTCTATATCGCTGGACAGGGATATGAGATCCGCGTCGGTCCTGAACCCTACGTCACTGTGGCAGAGAACGATTGGGAAGAGTTCACAGACTTTAGTGCCCAACGTCAAGAGTTTGTCATCCTCCTACGCCACGAATACCCTGACCTCTTCGAGTGGATCCAAGAGGGAAAATTACTCGCCGAATTCATCCGGCTCATCGAAATGACGTATCAAGAGGGCGCGCCAACTCCCGTGCCACACCAATCCGGTGCTGCTGAGGAATTCGATGCGACACCTTACCATCCGCTTGCCCAATTGAGTCTCACTGTCGCTGTGGTTTCAGTGATCGCTGTGCTTTTTCAGGTCCCATGGACTGTCAATCTCATACTGGCGGTTATTACTGTGGCATCGGCGGTTGTCGCGAAATACCAGATTGATGCAAGCGAGGGAGAATCAACAGGTATCCCGATGGCACTGGGTGCGATTGTGCTTGCGTGTCTCGTTGTTGTCTTTGCGTGGTGGTTGGATCAGCGTCCTGAACCAGTGGAGCCAGCGAATTCACCCGTCCGTGAGATGATTGAAGATCGGTAGGATGTGTAAGAATTTTGTCAATTGTCTGAATCAGAATTTGCAGGATGATAAAATTTTCAGGAGCGTTTGTTGTGATGTGTTTTTGTCTGAATCACGGATTCTCGCGGATTACACGGGTTTCGCGGATTTTCAGAAAACAGCAATGGATTGATTCCTTTCACCAACTCACTTTTTCCTTTCAGTAAACCAAAATTTTTAGGTTGACACTTCAAGTCGTACATGGTAAAGTTAATAGTTAAAGAAGGTTGAGATTATTCACGTCTGGAACCTTGCTGATATAGAAGATTTGACAAAACCTAATGGTCTCGTGGCGTAGAAACTGCTCGTCTCTGGAATCCAATGGATGTTGTACCCTAAGGTATTATATAGAGAAGCCAAAGCATATCCAATGTTACAGGAATGAATGTAAGATTAAACAAAAAGCATCAAAGGACATTAGAGGCTATTTTTAGCACACAGATTCCAGCGACGTTGCCATGGCGGCGAATTGAAGCCCTTTTCATGGCACTTGGTGCCACAAAAGACGAGAGAAGAGGATCTTCCGTGACTTTTGAATTGAATGGGAAAACTGTCACGCTTCACCGACCGCATCCTCGGAAAGAGGCGAACCGATACCAGATACGAGACGCTCGAGATTTTTTAAAACGGGCAGGAATAACGCTATGAAAACAATGACTTATAAAGGCTATACAGCCGAAATTATCTATAGTGAAGAAGACAGTTTCTTCGTCGGTCATGTTGTTGATATTGGTGATGATATCGTCTCTTTTCACGGTGATACCGACGCGGAACTGCAGGATGCTTTTGAAGGCGTATTAGACCACTATCTTGAAGTCAAAGGGCGACCTGAGAATCCGCCCCAAAAGCACTTCGCGTGGAGATTTCTGGCGCGTCTCCGTCAAGCCTTTCACCTATAGACACACCGATGAAAAGGCATTTTAACAGGAAGACAAGTTTCTGGCGAACTAAGTCAAGACGCTGCTTATACCAATACTATTCAGCCTAAGGTGGTACTTGGTGCGGAAGGCAGCTATGTCAGACAAAAGACATCAACCTCAAATCGGAACTGAAACGACTTCGCTCCTGCTTCCGCTCGCCATCGGTGTGGTCCTGATCCTCATCAACGCGTATTGGATTGCGTTGGTCAGCGGTATCCACCACTCCCTGAACCCCGCCTATGCCTCCCTGTTTATCACCCCAATCGTCAATCTCTTTTTCGGTGTGCTGCTCAACACACTGCTAAAGCGATTCCGTCCACAGCTCGCTTTGAGCCGCGCCCAACTGCTTTTAGTCTATCAGATGTTGGTGATACTCTGTGTCGTCTCTGGACACAACCCGATGGACTTTATCTTGGGAATCCTCGCGCATCCGTTCTGGTTCGCCACCTTTGAAAACGAATACGCTGCACTTTTTCATCGGTATATTCCGTCGTGGTTCACAACCCAAGATAAAAGCGTGCTCACCGGTTTCTTTGAAGGCAATTCGAGTTTATACACAACAAAACACCTGTCAGCATGGATCGGTCCCATTCTGCTTTGGTCGTTTGTTACGTTTGTTCTCTTCTTCATTCTGATGTGCTTCAACAGCATTCAGCGTTTGCAATGGAGTGAACGGGAACGGTTAAGTTATCCGATTGCCCAACTCCCAATAGAGATGACCACGCCGCGCTTTTTCTCAAGAAGGTTGCTGTGGCTTGGGTTCGGCATCTGCGCGACGGTAGAATTGCTCAATGGATTACACTATCTGTATCCTTTTGTGCCCGGTGTGCCACTCAAAATTCCCGACTTCGGCGCGAAAATCTTCACGGCGAAACCGTGGAGTGCGATTGGTTGGCTTCCACTTTTCTTCTATCCGTGGGTCATCGGTTTGACCTTCTTTGTACCGCTCGAACTTTCATTTTCGGTCTGGTTCTTTTTCCTGTTCACAAAATTTCAGTTGATTTTAGGAAGCATCGGCGGTTGGAAATCGCTACCGGGGTTCCCCTATTACAATCAGCAGGGGATTGGGGCATGGTTGACGCTTGGGATCCTCATCCTATGGGTAAGCCGTCCACATCTCAAGACGGTGCTTACGATGGCTTTGAAGTCTGCCACCCCAACAAACGAACCCTTTCAATACCGTACTGCTCTGCTCGGTATCTTGATAGGTACTACGGTTCTCGTCTTTATTTTTCAGCAGGCGGGTATGTCCATTGGGATTCTCATCGCTTTTCTCTGTCTTTACTTTCTGATGTCTATCGCCATAACTTATGCGCGTGCAGCGGTCGGTGTGCCATATCATGAAGTCATTTGGACGCACCCCCAATTGATGCTCGTCTCAGCTTTAGGTGTTCGACGGATCGGTGCATCGAATTTAACACTTCTTTCTTTTTTATATCCGTATGTTCGGGATAACGTCTCGCACCCGATGCCGAGTCAGTTGGAAGGCTTCAAAATCGCGGAACGCGCGCCGATTTCACAGAAAAAGATGGCGATTGCTATGATTGTCGCTCTGTTGGTTGCTACCCCCATTTCGTTTTGGGCGTACTTGCATCTCATATATCAACACGGCGCGGTTCGGACGGAGGGATACATTATTGGTATCGGTTTTGAAACCTTTGAACGGATGCTTCTGCCGTGGTTGCAACAGCCACACGCCACGGATAGCACAGGATTGAGCTTCACTGCGTTTGCTTCGTTGTTTACGTTGGGATTAATGTTTCTGAGAAGACAGTTTATCTGGTTTCCTTTTCATCCAGCGGGCTATGCGCTCGGTTTATCGGCAGGAATGGTTTGGGTTTGGAGCGCGGTCTGTGTCGGTTGGATTATCAAGGCGGTTCTACTCAAATTCGGTGGGTTGCGCATCTATCGGAAGGCAGCCCCATTTTTCGTTGGCGTGATTTTGGGTGACTTTCTGACAGGAACGTTTTGGAGTTTAGTGGGTGCGGTTTTTGAGATACCTGTGTACCGGGTTTGGTATTAACACGATAATAGAGACAGAGCGACTTCTTTAACCCATCCGGCTCCACATTATCGTATCCTGTTCTTTGAGCGGACTGACATTTTTCAGTTGATACTTCAACAAGTATGTGTTAAAGTTAAAAATCGTAATGAACGTACGCTTAAACAAAAAACATCAAAGGACATTGGAGGCTATTTTTAGCACACAAGTCCCCGCTACGTTGCAATGGCGGCGTATTGAAGCCCTTTTCATGGCACTTGGGGCTACAAAAAAGGAAGGACGCGGATCAATTGTGACTTTTAAACTGAAAGATGAAGATGCCCTTTTTCATCGACCCCACCCTCAAAAAGAGGCAAAGCGATATCACGTCCGAAAAGCGAGAGAATTTTTAGAACAGGTAGGAATCACACCATGAAGACAATGACGTACAAAGACTATACCGCGAAAATTATCTATAGCGACGAAGATGAATGCTTTGTCGGTCATATTGTCAATATTGATGCAATATCAGGTTTTCACGGTGATACCGACGAAGAATTGCGCGACGCTTTTGAAAACATGGTAGAACTCTATATTGAGACACTGGAGGAACCAGAAAATCCACCGCAAAAACATTTTGCTGGGAGATTGCTATCGCGTCTACGTCAAGCACTCCATCTATAGAAGCAGCGTGTCTATTCTGCCCATTATTAGAATAAAACCGCAAGAACAAGGAATTTACCGGTGAAGACCTGCGTTATTGTTTTCGCTAAGAATCCAGTGCCGAACCAAGTCAAGACGCGGCTCGTCCCGTCCATCTCGGCGGAACAAGCGGCAGCATTATACACAGCGTTTCTCACAGATTGGTGCGAGACTCTCACCACACTCTCCGAGGTGGACCTTGTTATCACGTATACGCCCCCAGAGGCACAGGCGGATTTACAAGCGTTAATTGGAGACGGTGCCATCTATATACCACAGAGTGGAGCGGGTCTTGGGGAACGACTTACTTCAGCAACGCAGTGGGCAGAAAAATACGGCTATACGAAAATCCTACTCGTTGGATCTGACAGTCCGACGTTACCAATTTCATATATCTCACAAGCACTTACACTGCTTGACTCGCGAGACATCGCTGTCGGACCGAGTACAGATGGTGGTTATTACCTGATCGGCTTTTCTGCAGTGAACGTGGCAATGACAGTGCCATCCCTATTTGAAGACATCGCATGGAGTACAGCAAACGTTTTTCGACAAACGCTGGCGCGTATCCGTTCGCTAAAGGCAACGGTGGGACTCCTACCGCCATGGTATGACATAGATACGGCTGAAGATTTGGCGTTTTTGTATGGACATATATCGGCGATGCGACTTGCAGGTGGAACGGTGCAAGCAGTTAGAACAGAATCCCTATTAACAGAAATGTTTGATAAAAATAAGGAGAATCGATAATGGGACAATTAGATGGAAAATTTGCGATTGTAACGGGTGGAAACCGCGGTATCGGTAAAGGAATTGCGAGAGGGCTTGCCGCTGAAGGCGCGAGTCTGACGATCGCCGCAAGGAACGCCGAACTCCTTGAGCAGACGGCAAACGAATTACGTGCAAACGGCACAAAAGTGTTGGCTGTTCCGACCGATGTAACTGACGAAGCACAGATTAAAGCACTCTTTGAAAAATCGATGGACGAGTACGGTCGTTTGGACATCCTCGTAAACAATGCCGGGGCGTTTAATGCCGGTCCTATAGACGAACTCTCAACAGAGGATTGGGATTGGGTCGTCGGTGTGAACCTCCGCGCACCGTTTATCTGCACACGCGAGGCATTCGCAATTATGAAGGCACAAGGTGAAGGTGGACGCATCATCAACGTCGGTAGTATTTCTTCACATCGAGTGCGTCCTCGGACAGCACCTTACAGTGCCACTAAATTCGGGATTTGGGGATTGACGCAGGTAACAGCACTCGAAGGTAGACCGCACGGCATTACAGCGAGTTGTTTGAAACCCGGTAATACCTACGTAGAACGCCATCATAATCAGTCGCAGCCACCGGTTGAACCGATGATGGACGTTGACGAACTCGCGCAAGCCGCCGTTCTGATGGCGACGCTCCCGCCGCATATCAATATGTTAGATGCGACAGTCCTGCCGGTCGGTCAACTCTATGTCGGACGTGGGTAACGTGTGCGCTCATAAACGCGCAATCGGAGGCAATCATGCAAGTCAACCTGACTCAATTCATGGAAGAAGGCTACCTCGTTTTCCGCGAGGTAATTCCACCTGAAGAACTGGACGCACTTCGGGAAAGTTATGAACTGCTGGTATCGCGTCAGCGAGAAATCTGGGCGAGAGAACGCTCGCCACAAGATCCACCCGGTGGCGTATGGGAGACTTCACCCCAACCCCGCCTACTCCTCGGACGTGAACCGCTTGCCGGGCTTGTGGATGAAAAGACAGCGAGTGCTGTTGAGATTTGGGCACATGAAAACATGCAAGGGGTCAGCAGTGAGCTGCTCGGCGAGGAGGACGCAGGTGTCACCGAGATGATGCTCATGTGTAGTCCAGTCAAAGACTGCGGGCCCGCCACTTGGCACCGAGACCATCACCCTATTGATACCGCTCCATTACAAGGCTATATCGACGATATTGTAGAGACGAGACCACGTTATGTTCAGTGGAATCTCTCACTCTACGACGACAGTGTGTTGTGGGTACTTCCCGGTAGCCACCTACGCGTCAATACTGAAGCGGAAAATGAACTATTGCTGGCGGATCCGAAGGTGCCGTTACCGGGCGCGGTTCAAACACATCTGAACGCAGGCGACGGTGTCGTCTACATTCTACCGATTTTGCACTGGGGAAGCAACTACAGCCGCAAGATGCGGCGCACGATTCACGGTGGGTTTTCAAACTTCACGCACTATCCATCACTTGATTACGTAGATTATGTTTCACCGTCCGTACAAGAAAAGTTTGATCGATGGAACGAACGCAGCAATCAAATGCAAGTGAGTACTGAAAAGGCACTGCGGGCATCTATCGAAAAGAGTGCCGATGCCTACGACGCTGCACTTGAACAACTGCATCCAGATCGAGGCGAAAAAGGGAAGATGCTCTCAACCGTCTTTTTGTGCAAAGCTGCCTGTTTTGTCGCACTGATGCACGGTTGCGAACTCGCAGACATTCCCGATGACCTCCAGAATCGTGGCAAAGGTTTCCACGCTATTACCCTCAATTGGGGACCCCCCTTCGCCGAACGGTTTACTAAGGAAGAAGCAACCACCCTATGGGAACGTTTTAAGCTACTCGACGCGCTTCTCAAGACCGACGAAGAGCTGTATTTACCGGGTTTCCAATCCGGTCCGATGCATTACTATTTCAATGAAATGCCTGCCAATTTCGGTGTTGCAGATTTCATTAAAACGTGGGAACTATAGCGGTAAACCGAGCATTCCGCTCAGATAGAAATACGCTTCCTCAGTATAGCGCGGCAGATTTTCTGGATCTTCGACTTCCAATTCTAATGTCAGGTCGCCTTGGTAGTCTATCTCTTGGAGCGTTTCGATGATCTGTTTGAGCCTAAGTTCCCCACGTCCAATGCCGACAGATACGGAGCCGAGATGGTCCTTGAGATGTATCGCATAGATGCGGGAACCGAATTGACGAATCGCGGCAAGTGTGTCCACGCCGGACGAATGGAAATGTCCTGTATCTATGCAGACTCCCACCCGCTCATCAGGAATAGCATCTAACACTGTTTGGAAATCCTCCGCTTGCTCAAGCACATTCCCGTGGTGCGGTTCAAGCGTCAACTTGATTTGACTCTCTGTTGGCATACGCTGCAACACCTCGCGGACACAAGCAGTAACCCTGTCCAATGCCCCGGGTTCTGTTCTACGTTGTGCACCGCTTGTTGTTAGATGTGTCGCGCCGAGTCCTTCAGCGATTTCAACACACCTTGCGATTGCCTCCGCACGTACATCAACATCGGCATTGTCCTGTCCACCCCACCCAGGTGGATAGAGTCCGGCACATTTCATGCCAGATGCGTCAATCTTCGCCTTCATAGCGTCTATATCAAACGCGTGTGCGGCATCTACGCTCCATATAAGCGGTCCATGAATTTCCATCAGTCGATAGCCGATCTGTGGTGCGTATTCTAAGGTTGCAGCAACTTCATCTTCGGCATAACCTCGATAACAAATAGAAGCACAGATAATGTCCATAAAAATTCCTTTCTATCAAGTCTGGAACGGCTCAAAAAGATGTACAGCCCTATCAACTATCATATCAGTCGCATGTATTCATCGTGTGTTCCAATCCAAAACCAGAAGAAAGTGCCCTCTCTTTCAGAAGCGAGCGTACGATATTTAGGACCGACCCTCGCCGACCAATAGATACGCACCTTTTTCAATGCTAAAGATGGATGCTGTGGATTTTGTTTTAGCAATTCAAAACTTTTGTCAGCGAGCCGCTGAACATGGTGAGGAAGGTCCCGATAATGTTTCCGAAAACGTTGCGTTTTTACGTGTTTTATATATCTTCGCATTTACCTGCTCGAAAATCAGTGAGTGCCTCTTTCGCGAATCGTTTAAATTTTCCAGCCTTAGCGTCTTCTTCAAATTGCTTATCCCACATTTCCGCTTCCACCTTATATATTGCCAAGCACTCGTGAAGTTCAATTTCCAACACTTTCAACAATTCCTCTTTCGTTTTTCTTTCACAATTTACCTCGGGAAGTTCTTGTATCCACCCAATCCATCCATCACCGTTTTGCTCAGCATGGACCGTGTAAATCTCGTCAAATCCCTGTTCTTGGACTTCAATAGTATGAACCAGCTCCATAGTGTAACTCCTTATTATGTAATAGTTTCAAATATGCTCTATTATATCCCATAAAAAAGTTAATTGTCAAACAATTTTCTTGAAAAATTGAATAAACAAGGTATAATAAACCGTATAATCAGCAGACTTGGAGTATAGTAAAAAGTGATTCAACAAATCGAAATAACCTTACCTGAATACCCGCGCGGCTTTCATCTGGTTACAGATGAGATTATGAAATCGCTCGGTGAATTGCCGAAAGAAGGTATCCTACATCTCTTCATTAAGCACACGTCCGCAGGATTGACCATCAACGAAAACGACGATCCGACGGTCCGCGAGGATTTTGCTAACAGTTTCGATCAGCTCGTCAAAGAGCGTGAACCATTTTATAAACACACAATAGAAGGCGATGACGATATGCCAGCACATATCAAAGCGTCGCTTGTCGGCTTTACCGTCTCCGTCCCGATTACTGACCATCGCCTCAATTTAGGTATATGGCAAGGCATCTATCTCTGCGAATTTCGGAATTGTGGTGGTAGGCGACACTTAGTAGCGACGCTCTATTCTTAGTGTTAGGTAGGTTCGTAGTCGTGCGATTCATCGCACGTCCCAAACGGGAGAACGTGAATTGCCGTACTACGAACCTGATGGACTTCAATTTGAAACTTGATAAAGCACTACAAAGTGCTATAGAGTTCAGCGTGTCGCTTCAGCACCGCATCGGAATCCGGTGGGTTGATAACCTCTATGGAGATAAATCCGTTATATCCGTCTTCAGCAAGGAGCGTGAGCGAATCTCTTTCTGTATCGGGTAGTGGTCCGTCGTCCCCGAAGTTGACATGTGCGTGTCGGACTTTGCCACGCAGATGGACATACGCCACATTGATGGGTTCTCCGTGCCGGACATGATGCGCTGCGTGCCAATTCACAAAAGTGTTCTGTGCTTCAGCGCGATGCAGTGTCTCCGCAACGTAGCTGCCGATGAGGTTGCCGTGTGTCTCTAAACAGAGTGCAACGCCTGCGTCGCCTGCCAATCCATCACATTCACGAATGCCATCCGCTTCCCAATCCAAAGTTTGGGATACTTCAACTGGAGTCTCTGGTACCCTATCCCCAAAGATACGGATATTCGCTGCGCCCATGGTTGCTGCAAGATCAATGTAACGCTTGAGGAGTTCAACTTGCTCGGCACGTTTGCTCGCGTCTGGATCAATGAACCGGACACCCGTTGCGATGCAGGAGAGATCAATCCCGCTATCGACAAATTGGGCGCGCGCGTCGCTGAGTTGTTGTGGTGTAGAATCCAGTTCGACACCGTGTCCGTGATCCCACTCGACGCGAAGTTCCAAGTGTTTATAGTCATACTGTTTCGCTTTGTCAATGAGTTCCGCCAATGTTAGCGGCGGACAGACAGACGACATGAAACCAAATTGCATGTAAAGCCTCCAATTTTGTTAGGTTAACCTTGAATTTTAACAGATGAACTGCCGTTTCCTTTTTTATTAACTTGAATTTTGACAGGTAAGCGTCTCGTTAATTCCTGAATATGGCTGATGAGGAAGATGTTCCGTCCCTGCATGCGGAGTCCTTCAAGTGCAGCGATAGCAATGTCGAGCGTCTCGGTATCAAGCGTGCCAAATCCCTCGTCAAGGAACAACGAATTGAGTTGTGCCCGCCCACGACTGAGTTCAGAGAGCGCGAGTGCCAAAGCGAGGCTCGTCAGAAACGATTCTCCACCGGAGAGTGTCTCAACGGGACGTTTTTCATTCGCATTCCAGCGATCAACAACAGATAAGTCACCGATAGTTTCGACTTCAAGTTGGTACCGCTCTGAGGTGAGATATTTGAGTTGTTCATTTGCTAAACTGACCATTTGCCTGAACATAATCTCCAGCGCGAAATCACGTAAGTCATTAGCGGGAATTGTCTTCTGTAACCTCCGCCAGCGTTTCCATTCTTGTTTAGCCTCTTGTGCCTCAGCCTCAAGATTTTCACGTTCCTGAAGCGCATTTTGCAAATTGTTTACTATTTGCCGTTGTTCACCAACTTTTTGCTGCGCCTCTTGGAACTGCACTTCAATTTCTTCGGCTTGGGTTTCAATATCCACTAATACCTCCGACAATGCTGCATCGTGTGCTTCTGACCAGTTAAATTCTGCGTTCTCTAATCTATTAAAATAAGCTTGGCATGCCGTTTCAAATCTTTCAGCACATTCACCACACCGCACTTCGCAAATCTCGTGAGCAATTTGCGTTTCTGTTAGCAGGTTTTGGCTCTCCTGCAATTGACGATCAGCATTATCGCGCTCCACCTCTTTGGTCTGCATGTCAGCTTCTAACGCCTCAATAGCGACGTTAATCTCGTCTTCTGTTTCCAAACCACCAGTTATTTCGCGAGCTGCCTCCAAAAACGCTTCCCCCTCGGCCCGATATGCATCTATTTCGGTTTGCAATACTTCGCGGCGTTCTCTCAGGTTTTCAAGGTTGCCTTCGTCTGCCGTGATTTCCGTATTAAGCACCTGAAGTCGTGCCTCTGCATTCCGACGTTCGTCTTCACGGATCCCAATCGCTTCGATCATATTGTTAAACTCATCTACAGCCTCTTGTGGTGCAACACCATGAAAAGCGTCAGGTAGCAACTCCCAAAAACGCGACTCTGTAGATGCGATACCCGCTTGTAAATCTTCAACGGCATCGCTGAGTTCGCTCAACTGCATTTCAGTTTCATTCAGAGATTCGGTGTCGCGAGCGATGTCGTTGTCACAGGTTTCAAGTCGTTGTGTTGCTGTTTCGCAATTATGCGTTGCTTGTGTGTGGACTTGCCTGGCGGTTTCAAGAGCTGCGATAGCAGTATCCGCGTCGTCAACCTGCTCGGCTGTCCAGGCAGATGAAACATCTGCATCTGGATAGATCTCTCGCCACTCTGTGAGAAGCTGCGTTGTCTCGTCTTGCAGTGTTTCTATTTCGGTAGCGCATTCCATAATTTGTTCAGCAGTATTGCGGCTATTTTGTTCAGTTCTCGCCTGTCTCGTTTGTAAATCCCGAATCCGATTTTGTGCGGACTGTGCGACATCTCTGGCATTTGTTAATGCAGTTTCAGCATCTTGCAGCAAATTCTCAGCTTCAGGTTCCACGACATCAACACAGGGATGATCTGTTGCACCACACACCGAGCAGGGTTCTCCCGGTTGAAGCCGTTGCCGAAGTTGATTGATTGGATTTGCTAAAAGTGCTGATTCTCGTGCATCTTCACAACGTTGAACTGCATCTTCCTCCCGCTGGCACACCTCCGCTTGGCTTGTCAATTCATTTTCGATCTGTGCAAGTATCGTATCTAATTCTGTATTCGCCACATTCAATTCATGCAAACGGTCTTCGGAGTTCGCTAAGTTACTGTTTGCTGTTTCATATCTCTGAGCGATGGGTTGTGCCTGGAGTGCCTGCTGTCTGCGGGTATTCCAATCTTCACGAGTTCCATCTGTCTGTAAATTGTCCAATTCAGCTTCGGCGTTTCCCAATGCAGTTACCGCTTCTGCTTGTTCCGCGAGGCGTTCTTCACGATTCCTGAATAACGTCTCTAATCTGTTTTCCAAAGACGATACTCTTTCGACACAATCATCCCTACTGACCGATCTATCCTCTAACTGATTTTGTAGTGCATCAAGTTGTGCCAGAAAACCGGTGGCTCGGTTAAGACGTTGTTGCCGATCTGATGGAAGCGAATTTTCGTTCAAAAAACGCTGTGCATTTTCAATCTGTTCGTTTAACTGTTCTTGCTCAGTCCGTCCGTCGCTTAATTGGTTCTCCAATGTGTTAATCTGCTCTGTCAAATTCGTCAAATCTGAAGTTCGCTTATCCACTTCCGCAAACCGATCTTCCGCTCGTCCTATATTTGGTCTCGCTTCAGCGTAGTTCCGCATCCTCCGATCTCGCTCAGTGGATGCAGCGGCGTACGATGCCTGCACCTCGTCAAAAACGGTTTGATTGGTTTCAACTTGTTCCTTTGCAGCAGTTCTATCTGCTGCTGCCGAACGGAGTTCAACCTCTGCATTTGCAAGTTCTAATCTTGCCCGAATTCGTTGCCTATTCGCATCTAATACTTCAGATTGCCTTTGCAAACTAACAAGTCTCTCTCTAGCTGCGTCTATCTCATGTGAAGATACCCGAATTCGATTGCCTCTTTCGTTGACTTCCTCATGCACCGCTTCAAGCTGGCTAACTTTGTCGTTTAGCGTCTGTTTGAGTAAATCATAGTCATAGCTGTCTATGGTTGCTTCCAAAATCGCCCGTCGCTCTTCTTTGCTTGCCTTTAAAAACGCCGCGAATTCGCCTTGCGCTAACATAACAGAGCGTTTGAAAGCACCAAAATCAAGCCCTAAGATAGATTCTACCTCTTGAGCAACATTGGTGGTGATTAACTCGTCGGAATCATTAAACAATTGTGATTGCGGAGAGCGGTTGCGCCTAATGGACCACGTCGCATGGTAACGGGTATTGTTTGCCTCAAAATGTATTTCAGCAAAGCCCTCCGTTTCACCGTGGCTGATAAGGTGTCTTGGATGTTGATTTGTAGTTCCACTCAACCTTGGTGTCTTTCCATAAAGGGCGACACAAATAGCATCCAACAGCGTTGTCTTTCCAGCACCTGTTGGACCGGTAATCGCTACAAGAGACGCGTCATCCAACGGCGGATTTTCAAAATCAATTGCAACTGGGTCCCGAAAACTATTTAGATTTTTAAGTTTCAATTTGCATATTTTCATTCAAATTCCTCAACAAGTTGGACTAATTCACTGAATGTTTGCGCCAAGGTCTCATCCGGTGGTTCACCTTCGAATTTTGCTCTGTGAAACTGTGCAAAGATTTCTTTCGGACGTTTCATGTCTTCAACGGGGATCGTCGGTCCCTGCGCCATTTCTGGCAGTTCAAGCTCAACGCTCAAAACCTCACCGCCACGGTCTCCGAATTGCTTCCGAATTTCATCGCTGATGCCGACCCTTGGTGCATCTAATTTCAGTTTAACCTGTATATACTTTCCATCCCACTTTCCTTTCTTTGCTTCTGATAAAACCGAATCTTCGTCACCTGTGATAGTGCACAACTCTTTGAAGATATCAATTTCAATTCCCTTATCTTGTTTCAGTGTGCCTTCATCAGACAACTCTAACAGATACACCTTTTTGCGATAACCCGTTTCGTTGAACCTTAGCGGAATTGGTGAACCGGAATAACGGATTGGATAATCGGTACCGTTGATCGTCTGTGGTCTATGGAGGTGTCCGAGAGCGACATAACTCACATTCTCAGGGAAATCGCTTGCGTGGGTAGCGGTCGCGCCACCGATCTGTACATTTCGTTCGGAATCCCCTATTTTTCCACCTTGAACGAAGAGGTGTCCCATCAAAATTTTCGGGAGTTCTGCTGGCATGGCAGCAACGCAATCCGCATAGAACGCCTTAAGCCATTCCCGATACCGTTCGTTCCTATCCGCCTCCGCTTCATACGAAAGGTGTCGGAGATCGCTTTCGGAAAGATATGGAACAGCCGCAATAGCAATCCGAGGATTGTCAGGCGGAAGGGCAACGACGCAGTCAGCAACCTCATTTGCGAGACCGACGACGTGGATTCTACCCATTTTGAGGAATTCACGTGGAGCTTCCAGGTGCCGAGCGGAGTCGTGATTGCCAGCGGTAATCACTGTATAAGTATCCGTTTTATTAAAAAGGCGGTAGAGGAACCCGTAATAGAGGTTTGTTGCTTCTGCTGACGGAAGGGAGGTGTCAAAAATATCGCCTGAAACGAGGAGGAGCTCAACGTTATGCTCTTGGATTGTGTTAAGAAGCCAGTCGAGGAATTGCTCGTGTTCATCAAGCCGGGAACGTTCGTGGAGGCGTTGTCCGATGTGCCAATCGGCGGTGTGCAGAATTCTCATGTTTTGTGTACGCTTACTACCTGTTAAAGATTATTCCAAGGATTTAATACGCACTATCATAACAAACCTTGAGTCTTTTTTCAAACAAATTAATCGTTGTCCAAAAAAGCGGCGTGTGCTAAATTAAAACCTACTCTAAACTCGATTGTTCTCATGCTCGTTGTCTACAACGAAATCCAATATTTTTCGGATAAGAACATAGATTTCCCAATGATACCATCGCGGGAAACAAGGAGTTAGTCTCATGAAAGACAACAAACGAACCTTAACCCCAGAACTCGAAGAGATGGAAGTCTACGGCGAAACGCGGGTCGGATGGGACGAGCACACACCCGTCAATGAAACTGTTGATGCTGACGGAAACCCGCCCCCCGGCAATAGAGGATTCGGCGTAGCAGATCCGAACTCGCCCAAGCGTCGGGTCTACGACGATCCAGGGGTCGAAACCCTACGCGAAAAACTGCGCGAACACAACGGTATTCGCGGACTTGAAATCTGCGAACCCCACGAAACCAAGAAGATCGCTCGAATTTTCCATCGTGATGGTTTTGCCGTCGTCAAAGACCTTCTCAATCCTGAGGAACTCGCGCGCTGGAGAGAAGGGTGTGCTGAAGCACTGCGCGATATTCTCTCCATACCGGGACCCGGGAACAGAAAATACACAGCCGAAACCGGACGGCTGCCACACCGCTATAGTTACGGCACCTCTTCCGCTTCAAGGCAGATGCTGCACCACTCTGCTTGGGCAAGCATGATTGACTTGCCGACGACCACGCCAATCGTCGCAGAAATTTTCGGCTCTTCAGATTATCGGGTCTGGGGTTCAGGTGGCGACCTCTGCCTCCCCGGCGCGATAGAGTATCAACACTTGCATTCCGATGGTAGGGACCCACAACACCTTTCCGAAGCGCGTATCAAGCAAGCCGAATTACTCGGTGCTCAACTCCATAGAGATGATAACGGGAACCTTGATGTCCCCTCACAGAAACTGATTATGGAGATGACCCCACCTACTGTCACGATTAACTTCATCATGTGCGATCTAACGTGGGAAAATGGTCCGATCCGTCAGATTCCAGGGACACATACACTGCAGCAGAATCCCCCACCTCCGGGTGACGAACCCGATTGGATGAAACATTCAACGCTCGTCGGTGCAACAGCGGGTTCTGGTGTGTTCCGAGATAATCGGGCATGGCACGGCGCAACCCCGAACCTCTCAAAAGAAATTCGTGCCCTACCAAACGTCGAGTACGCTGCGCCGTGGCGCACACAACACGGTTTCAGTAGGATTATGCCCCACGAAATCTGGGAGACCTTGACACCGTACGCCCAGAAATTGTGTGACTGGATTAAGGCGGATCCAGGTGTTTGGCCCCCCGGTGCCGGTATCATGCACCCGCTATCAAGTAAGCGTGCAGAAGCAGCAAAGGGATAGGACAATCAAGTTAGGAGGAGATAACATAATGTTAAATTGGGGCGTTATGGGCGCAGGCGGTATCGCTTATGTTTTTTGTAATGGAATGCGTTTCACAGACAGCGGACAGATTCTCGCTGTTGCGAGTCGCACCCAATCTCGTATGGACAGACTTGTCAACGATTTCGATATTCCCCGCCAATACAACGATTACGCTGATCTGTTGACGGATGATGATATTGATGCTGTCTACATTGCCACGATTCATCCACTTCACGCGGAGTGGGCGATAAAGTGCGCGGAAGCAGGAAAACATCTTCTCGTCGAGAAACCGGTCAGTATGAATCACGCCGAAGCTGCTGCTATGGTAGATGCAGCACGCGAAAATGACGTATTTTTCATGGAAGCCTTTATGTCCCGGTGCCATCCACAGATAGCAAAAATGGTTGAACTGATACAAGATGGCACCATCGGCGAGGTCCAGGTCATTCGAGCAACTTTCGGCTACCGCTCAGGTTTCAATCCACAAAGTCGCATCTATAACCGTGAAATGGGGGGCGGTGGTATCCTTGACATCGGGTGTTATACCGCCTCAATGGCACGAAAAGTTGCAGGTGCAGCAGCAAACAAACTATTTCTGAATCCTATCTCTGTAAAAGGGAACGGAAAAATCGGTCCCACAGGTGTTGACCAGATCGCAGCAGCGACCCTGAAATTTGAGAACGATATTATCGCTGAGATCATTTGCGCCGTTGAATGCAACTATGGCAGTAACGTCACCATCTACGGTACAGAGGGGACACTAACAATCCCGAACCCGTGGCTGCCGTCATCGCCTTGCCGTGGTGCGCGGGAACCGCTGCCGCTCGATACAACCTTCCCCGCAACGCAGCTGATCGTTCAATCGGCCCAAAGTCGGGAAACGACTGAAGTGACGATACCCGTTGATAGGGATCTATTTACTTATGAAGCCGATACCGTCGCTGCGCACATCCCGGACCGACAGGCACCAGCAATGTCTTGGGACGACACGCTCGGTAACATGCAAGTGCTGGACGCTTGGCTCTCAGAAGTAGGGGTCGTTCATTGACTTCTATGCCAAGGAATCCAAGGAGATAAATGAATGCGGAAAGCCAAGATCGCGTCAGTAGGTTGTGGCTGGGTTGCAAAACGCTGGCACCTTCCCACAATCGCTGAATTGACGAAAAGAGGGGATTTGGATTACGTCGCTGTGTGCGATGCTGATGCGGACATCGCTCGCGAAGCCGGTGAGACGTACGGTCTATCCTATTATACGGATGTTCAGCAGATGTTGAAAAAGCACAGCGACATTGACGTTGTAGACATCAGCACCGGCGACTATACACACCATCCGATCGCGAAGATGGTCGCTGAACACAAGATGCACCCCATCGTTGAAAAACCGATGGCACCGACCCTCGCCTGTTGTGATGTGATAATAGATAGCTGCAGAAAAAACGGTGTGCACTTTGAAGTCGCCGAGAACTATTTTCGGATGCCAGGGGACAGAATCATCATAAAGCTGATTCAGGAAGGTGTGCTTGGCGATATTATGCGAGTTCACTTTATCGAACCCTTCGGACGCAGGGAGTTCGTGCACGGTGTAGGAAAACCGCGCGGCATAGCGTCGCCCATCTCAACATTTACTTCGCATTCCGGTGTTTGCATTGACATGGGCGTTCACCGGATGTCCCAGATTCGATTTTATGCCCAAAGCGAACCGAAAAGAATCACTGGAATTACCAAGCAGTTCGTTCCGGGTCCCGACAGGGTTTACGAAGATTGGGGGCACGCGCTTATTGAATTTGAAAGTGGTGCCGTTGGTGTCTATGAAACCTCTCAAGTCGGGGAAGAAACGATTAAGTACAGACAGATTATGGGAACGAAAGGTGTGATAACAGACGTTGATTTCTGGACTGCCGACTTTCCGCTGCGTGCCCTCGTCAACGGTGAAATGAAAGATATTCCCATCGAAACGGAACGACACAAGGTTGACGGGGTTGATGTCCTTTCCAGAATCGTCGTGCATACAGATCCACAGATCGTTTATGAAAATCCCTTTAGGGCGTACGCAATAGACGATTGGAATGTGGGAACTGCTGAGGAGATTATGACCATTGCGAAGGCGGCACTCACAGGAGAACCACCGGAGTACGGCATCGGTGGGCGGAAAGACGTGGAGATGTGCATCGCGTTATACGAATCCTCACGGACGGGAATGATGCCCATCGACATCCCAATAACGAAAACGACCGGTTATGAGCAGATGGTTCATGACGAGTTTCGTCAAAAATTCGGGCACGCTATTGACGAGTAGAACCTATCCACAGCGTCAATCTCCCACAATCTACGGTAGGACAATTTCCAACCATCTCAACATCGCTGCGAAACTACTTCCCTGCTATTCGGTTAGTGTCCAGATGCATCGTTTTACTTGTCATTTGGACAAGATGAGAGGAAAACAATGGAGATTAGCCTTGCTGTTATGATGATTTGGTGTGCTGCGCTGCTCTGGTGCAGCCTCAAAGAGACAGAGCGACACTTACGATTCGTTTTTACAGTGGTGTGTCTTTCCGGCGGTATTCTCTTCTTCGCGTGGCATGCTTTCACTGACGAATTCTTTTCCCTTAGATTCTGGAGATTTAGATGGCGCAGATATGAGGAATACTTCCGTATTCTCTCCTCTCTCATAATATTTCTAACGATTGTTTATGGTGCGCGCGTTCTTGGCACTCGGATCGACAAAAGCGGGAGAAAATGAAGCGAACAGCAGATCGATCTATCCGATAAAACTTCAATTGGTCCGGTAGCACTATAAAAGTCTTGCGAGTTTTTCTGATTGATTATATACTGCTTATGGTGATAAGGTAATACATCACGAAAAAGGAACCATGCGCATGAACATCCTCGTCCTACACGGACCGAATCTACATCTGTTGGGAAAACGCCAGCCGGAGATTTACGGACACCAAACGTTACCCGACATCAACGCTACACTTGACCGGTACGCAGCAGCATCACCGCACCCGATTGTTCTCAAAATCTTTCAATCCAATCATGAAGGCGAACTCGTCTCCATCATCGGGGACCATATCGACTGGGCAGATGGCATCCTGATTAATCCTGCTGCTTACACACATACCAGTGTTGCCATCCGAGATGCACTCTCTACTGTCGCCCGACCTGTTATCGAGATTCATCTCTCTAACATTTACGCCCGCGAAGAATTTCGGCATCATTCTTATATATCAGCGGTTGCTGTTGGTGTCATCGGTGGGTTCGGAACGCATAGTTACACGCTTGCTCTTGAAGCAATGATCCACATCCTGCAACGAACTGAGGAAAATTAAAAAAAACGCGAAGCCTGAAACGTAGTGGAAGGCGCATATACGGAGGCGATCCTGAAACTTTAGACGAACCTTACCGAACCGCAAGGAAAATTAAAAAGATGGCAAAAAAACCGTTTGTACCGTTTAGTCGTCCTTGGATTGATGATACTGAAATTGAAGCCGTTAGCCAAGTGCTCGCCTCCAAGTGGATCAGCACAGGCAACAGAGTCCGCGAGTTTGAACGTTCTTTCGCCGAATACCTCGGTGCCAAGCATGCTATCGCCGTCAGTTCTTGCACGGCTGCGTTGCATTTGAGTCTCGTTGTCGCCGGTATCGGTAGCGGCGACGAGGTCATCACAACGCCTTATACCTTCACTGCGACCGCTGAGGCAATCCGATACGTCGGTGCGAAGCCTGTGTTTGTGGACATCAACCCGGATACGTTGAATATTGACATCTCCAAGATCGAGCAGGCGGTAACCCCACGCACTAAGGCGATTCTCCCCGTCCATATCGCAGGTATTGCATGCGATATGGATGCGATACAGGACATCTGCCAAAACCACAATCTCGTTCTTATCGATGACGCAGCCCACGCGATTCCAACCGAATACAAGGGGCAATCCATCGGCAATATCGGTGATCTGTCCGCCTTCAGTTTCTATGCGAATAAAAATCTAACGACAGGCGAAGGGGGTATGATTACCACCAATAACGACGCATTTGCTGAACCACTCCGAACAATGCGGCTCCACGGTATCGACAAAGACGCTTGGTCACGTCAATCGCAGCGCGACATCTGGCGGTACGACATCACCACTGAAGGCTATAAATACAACATGACCGATATTCAAGCAGCGATGGGGTTGTGCCAATTGATGAAACTCAATAAACAGCATGAACGCCGCCGAAATTTCGCGCAGATTTATAAAACGGAACTGGCGAAATTTCCACAAATAAGCACACCTGTGATACCGGATAATCCTCGCGAACATTCGTGGCACCTCTACATTATCCAACTCCAGAACGGCAAACGCGACGAATTTGTGGCATCCTTAAGCGAGGCGAACGTTGAATGCAGTGTCCACTACATCCCGTTACACCTCTTTGAGTTTTATCAGGAGAAATACGGCTACCGTGTCGGTGATTTCCCGTACGCAGAGGCAGCTTATGAACGCGTCGTGAGTTTACCCCTCCATCCAGGGTTGACCGACGGAGACATCCACACCGTGGTTGCGGCGATAGGAAAGATTTTGAACGCATAATCAAGCCGCGAAAACCTTATATCTATAGTCCAGATGAGAGAGACATCCAGTGCAGCAAACGCCAAACTCTACCAAATCATCCCCAGCGAGGTCTGCTTCTCGTGTGATGTCTGCTGCCGATTTTTGGAAGCGGACAGCCCCCTCGCACCTATCTTCACCGAAGCTGAAATGGAAGAAGTTATAGCACACGGTGCAGATCCTGCGCTGTTTCGTCTACAAGCAGATGGGAAAAGTGCCCAAATCCAACTAAAACCCCACAAAGATTTCTATATCTGCCCCTTTTTTGAGCCAGAGACGAGTCACTGTACCATCTATCCGATGCGCCCGCTCGACTGCCAACTCTACCCGTTCGCCCTCATGTTCAGCGAAGATGGGAACGAAGTTGTACTTGGTGTGGATACCCTCTGTCCGTTCGGTGAAGCACATCTCGAAACGGAAGCCTTCCAGCGGCACATCCGCCACGTTATTGATTATGTCGAATCCGAAACGGTCACCGCGCAGATCGCCGCCAACTGGAGCCTCATCGGTGATTACCAAGACACCGTGAAGATTGTCCACACTCTATCACAATTGACAGATGCAACTTCACTCGCTAACACTTAAAGATAAATCAATTTTCGACACATACGCACATCGGACATGCACACGCCTTTCAAGTTACGCCTTTACGCCGCTCTACGTATGGCGGGAGCATTTTCAGTTTTACTGGACACTGCTAACGGACTATCTGTGCATTTTCGCAAAGCAGGGGGACGATTATTTCATGCCGATCCTGCCCATGCCGTACAAAACCGAAAACCGAGACTACCTAAACGTCATCCGCGAAGCGTATCAGTTCATGTTAGCATCGAATCGAAATCCACACATCGCCCGGATAGAAAACGTTCCAGAAGAGATGCTCACTTTTTTTCAAAAGAACAGATTTCGTGGCACTTTGAAGGAAACCGAATACCTCTATGAGACAGCAACACTCAGTGCGTTAAGTGGGAATCGCTTCAAGAGCAAGCGGAACGCCTATAACGCTTTTACCGAGCGGCATCCGTCGGCGACGTTCAGCCTGTACGGCACCGCCGACAGTGGTGCGTGCCTTGCACTCTATGACGCGTGGCACACAGCACGCACAGCAAAATGTGAAGACGAAGTCTATCGCGCGATGCTTGAGGATTCTCAATCAGCACACCGAATCGCGATCGCGCATGCGGAAGCACTCGGGCTTTTGGGTAGGGTTGTTCATATTGATGGGGAAATGAAAGGTTATACCTTCGGATATCCACTTAACGCGGATATGTTCTGCATTTTGTTTGAGATCACAGATCTCGAAATAAAAGGGCTGGCGCAGTTTATCTACCGCGAATTCTGTAAGGAATTAATGGGTTCCTACAAGTGGATTAACGCGATGGACGATTCAGGGTTGGAAAATCTAAAGCGCGTCAAACGTTCCTATCACCCTTGCCAACTGATTTCGTCGTACAATATTGACCGCAAGGAAAATTAAAAAATGAAATCAGCACTTATTTTCCTCAACGGTTACTATGATATACGGCACCTCGATTTTTACCGTCAAGAAATCGAAAATGCGCTGAAGAACCGTTTTCCGATTATCTGCGCTGATGGAGGCATCAGGATTTTCGACGAATTAAATCAACGAGGAAACACGCCTCTTGTACCGGATGTTCTCATTGGTGATATGGACTCAATTGAAAAGGTGGAAACAAAAGCAAAACATACCGTTCAGGATTGGATTGGACAGACAGACAAAGATTACACCGATGGACAACTCGCTGTAGCTTACGCGCTGGAACAGGGCAACTGCCGACACATCATTATTTACGGAGGTTTACCTCGTCCAGAAGCATACGAGACCGACCAATTTCTTGGCAATCTAAAACTGATGCGCTTTGGACATTATCGAGTGTCCACAGGTGAGCCTTACAGTGCTGAAATGCGTGACCCAAAACAAACAATCTACTATGTCCTATCGGCAGTGCGCTTACCCCGAAAAAACAGGAACCTACAACGCGTCTCGCTCATAGCAGAAGCCGACAACGTTATTGTGGAAAGTAGCGAGAATTTACGATGGGATCTTGCGTCGCTACACATCCACCCCGCCCTAACAAATGCCCTTCGCAACGAATTTATAGACGACACAGAATCGGCAACCATCCAATTGGCAGATGGTTCTGCTCCGGTCTACGTGATTCACAACTGGTAGCCAAGTACTTTTTTGAGTGTTTCGGTGTCCAGATTCCCACCGCTCATCACCATCACAACATGTTTTCCCGCCAATGTATCGGTGAGTTTGTGTGCAGCTGCTATTGGCGACGCGCCTGCCCCTTCTGCAAGGTTGTGCGTCCATCGCAATGCCAAACGGATGCCTTCCTTAAGTTCTTCCTCGCTGAGCAATACCATATCGTGAATGCCCTTTTTAATAATGGAAAACGGAAGCGAGAACGGCACCCGGGTCGCAATACCGTCCGCAATCGTATCGCAGGAATCGGTTTCTACGCGTTGTCCGGTCTTCCAAGAGCGGTAGATAGCAGGAGCATTCTCCGCTTGTACACCGATAACCTTGACCTTCGGATTAACTGCCTTCGCAACGGTGATAGCCCCGCAGCAACCACTTCCGCCCCCGATTGGCACAATGATAGCGTCCACATTCGGAAGGCTTTCAAAAATCTCAAGCGAATAGGTGCCGACACCGTGGAAGAGTCCCGGCTCCATACACGGATGAACGTAATAAAGTCCGCGCTCTGCTTGGAGTGTTTCACACAACGCAAGTGCCTCATCAAAATCGTTCCCGTGTTCAATGAGCTCCGCGCCAAACGCCCGCATTGCACTATTCTTTTCTGGGTTATTTCCGTACGGGACAACAACAGTGGCTTTAACGCCAAACTGCGATGCTGCATAGGCGATCGACTGCCCATGATTGCCACGGGTTGCCGTAAGCACGCCCTTTTCACGCTGCGCTTGTGGTAGATGGTGCATGAAATTCAATCCACCGCGCACCTTAAAACTTCCCGTTGGATGATGGTTTTCGTGTTTGATGTATGCCTGAAATCCAAGTCGCTCGGATAATTCTGGATAATGAATTAAGGGTGTCTGTTTTAAAAATCGCGCCACGACCTTTCTCGCGGCAATGATGTCTTGAAATTTAAGAGTTCCCACTTTTATTCCTTTAGTATAGTTGTCAGTTATCAGGTGTCAGAAAAGCATCTACTTACCCAGCCGAGAACTGACAACCAAAAACTGATGACTCTGAAAAATAGCATCTTGTAAACCTAAAAAATCTATGCTAATATGATAACATATCTTAACACGCATATCAAAACCAATTGCAGCGAAAGGAAACACACATGGCGCAAGAATGGCACTCCACACAACTTGAAATTGACGAAACTGACGACCTCATCGAAGTCTGCTATGAAAATGGATGGACAGATGGACTCCCCGTCGTTCCACCGACACCAGAACGCGTTGAACGGATGCTCAGTGCAACAGATCGGGATCCAGATGAACTCATTGCAGCAGTCCCACCCAAATGGGGCAGAGCCACAGTTGAGAAAGTTGCAATCAACGCTGTTATGGCAGGATGTAAACCGGCGTATCTGCCGCTTATTCTCACCGCAGTAGAAGCGATGACCTCCGAACAGTTCAATCTCCACGGTGTCCAAGTCACGACTTCACACGTTGGACCGATGCTCATCGTGAACGGGCCCATCCGAAAACAATTAGAAATCAACGACGGATTCAATCTCTTTGGGCAAGGGTGGCGTGCAAATGCAACCATCGGTCGCACGCTGAGGCTTGTTTGCACCAATATCGGTGGGGCGTTACCCGGTGAACTCGACCGCGCGGCATTCGGGCACGCCGGAAAATACACCTGCTGCATCGCTGAAAAAGAGGAAGCGAGTCCTTGGGAACCCTTGCATACCGAACGCGGGTTTCAAGCGGATGATAACACTATCACCGTTTTCGCCGCCGCTGGTCCTCAAACCGTCAACGATCACGGTAATAACACCGCAGAAGGCATCCTCAACACAATCGCCCAGAATATTGCCGCTCCGGGGAACAGCAGCGGAGAGACGCTTCTCGTCGTAGGCGTTGAGCATGCAAAAACAATTTCAGAAGATGGATTCAACAGAGCCGATATCCGACAGTACATCGCTGACACTACACAGCAATACTCAGCGGAAGATTTGCTGCTCATAGTAGCAGGTGGACCTGCGGGCAGATGGACCATCGTTGTTCCGGGTTGGGGTTCACCGACTTCGCGTGCCGTCACATTGACGGTGTAGACGCTGGATAAACCGGGACTGAAGCTACAAAATTCAGGTGGAATTTTTCGCTGAAAATATTTTTGCAAATCGTCAAAAAATGTGGTATCCTTTTTAAGCAAAGAGAATAAGAAACTGAAATCTATTTTCTAACGTTACACTATAAGGAATAGATGCGATGGACGCGAGAACGCTGTCTTTACCTATCAGCACTTTAGATTACAAACAACCTGCCACCGTGCAAGTCGGCTCCCCTGTTTCCGTTGTCATTGATATGATGCAAGAGGAAGGGCGAGGATGTGTGCTCGTCGTTGATGAAGACGAACAATTAGTTGGAATCATCACGGAGCGAGATCTACTCCAACATGTGAGCGGTCAGCGCGCCGCACCTACGGAATTTAAGGTTGAACAGGTAATGACACCAGACCCTGAAACACTACGCGCCAGTGATCCGATTGCCTTCGCATTAAACTTGATGCACCTCGGGCACTTTCGGCATGTCCCCCTCTGCGTCTGGGATGACCAAGAAGAAGCATATCCCATCGGCATAATTTCAACCCGCGATATTCTCGAACATATCGCTATATTCATAGAAAATCAGGAGTAGGAGGCGTAACCGTGCTGTACGACTTGGCAATTGATGAAGAGTTAGAGCAGATGGACGAAGATGCTGCGTTAAAGGCATGGCGCGCGCAAGAAATTCAGATTTCGCTTAAAGATCTGATGCGTCCTATTGTCACCATTGACATCAACTATAGCACAAACGAAGCAATTGATCTGCTCTTAGCACACAAAATCGGTGCAGCACCTGTTGTGGAGAATGGCAGGCTCCGCGGGATTTTTAGTGAGCGAGACGTGCTAAACAAAATTCTCAACAAGCAAGTTGGAGACTTGGACCACATCGGCGTTGAAGAATTCATGATAGCAGATCCACAGACAGCGCAACCAGAAGACTCACTGAATACCGCCATTCTTTATATGGCGAGCGGTGGCTATCGCCACGTTCCTATTGTTGATACCGAGAATCGTCCCCTCGGCATGGTATCCATTCGTGATGTCATCTCCTATCTCGTAGAGGAATTTCCGCAAGAGGTCTTAACGCTACCTCCGAAACCCGTTCGGGATGCCTTTAAAGCCCGCGAGGGAGCGTAGATGTTTTTTTAAATCTTATATTTTTCAGGTGCGGTTTCCGAGCGCGAACCCTATGTTTGAATATCCCGAAGGCGCGCCTCTCAAGCGTACACCTATCATAGAAAAAAGGAAACGATTGTAATGCGTAAGCCAGTAGAGCAAATTGAGGAAGCGACAATTCTATTTGCTGGCGACTCCGGCGATGGGTCACAGACCATTGGCACGCAAATGACAGAAACCACCGCCCTCATTGGTAACGATGTCGCTACACTCCCCGATTACCCCGCCGAGATTCGCGCACCCGCAGGATCGTTAGCAGGGGTGTCCGGGTTCCAACTCCATTTCTCAAGCGAACAGATTCACACCCCTGGAGATCTTTGCGATGTCCTCGTCGCAATGAACCCCGCTGCCTTAAAGGTTCACCTCAATAAACTTAAACCCAACGGTATCCTCATTGTAAATGTTGATAATTTTGCAGACCGCAATCTACGCCTCGCGGGGTATGAAAGTAATCCACTTGAAGACGATGCACTTACAAAATATCAAGTTTTCCAAGTTGAACTCACGCAGCTCACCCGAAAAGCACTCGAAACAACGGACTTGACGACAGGAGAAATTGATCGGTGTAAAAACTTTTTCGCACTCGGTATGATCCTTTGGTTCTACAATCGTCCGATGGAATACACGATGAAGTGGATCAAGGTGAAGTTCGCTAAAAAACCTGAGTACATTGAATCAAACATCCTTGCACTCCGCGCAGGAAATACCTATTGCGAAGCCACTGAACAGTTTGCTGTCTCCTATGATGTCAAGCCAGCTGTTTTTGAACCGGGCACTTACCGAAATATTGAGGGCAATATGGCAACAGTGCTGGGACTTGTCGCAGCTTCACATCAATCCGGTTTACCGCTTGTGTACGGCAGTTACCCGATAACGCCTGCGAGTGATATTCTCCACGGACTCGCCCAGTACCGAAATTTCGGGGTCGTCACAATGCAGATGGAAGATGAAATCGCCGCCGTTGGAGTTGCAATCGGTGCTGCCTTTAGTGGTGCGCTCGGCGTTACCGGTAGTAGTGGTCCGGGGCTCGCACTCAAATCGGAGGCGATTAATCTCGCCATGATTGCCGAACTCCCAATCGTGATATGTAACATTCAGCGTGCAGGTCCTTCAACGGGAATGCCAACAAAAACAGAACAATCGGACTTGTTGCAAATGTTTTATGGCAGGAACGGCGAATCGCCCGTTCCGATCATTGCCTCGTCTCGTCCTTATGACTGTTTTGAGGCGGTCTATGAAGCCTGCCGTATCGCCGTGAAATATAGGACACCGGTGATCTTTCTCTCCGATCTCTACATCGGGATGGGAGCTGAACCGTGGAAAATCCCTCAACTCTCTGAATTACCAGAAATTAGAGCTAACTTTGCAGTGAGCGCAGATACCAATAATGGATTTGAACCTTATCTACGCGATCCGAAGACTTTGGCGCGTCCGTGGGCAAAACCCGGTACCTCCGGCTTAGAGCACCGCATCGGTGGTTTAGAGAAATCAGATGTGACGGGACACGTCAGTTACGATGCCGAAAACCACGAGAAAATGGTGGAAATCCGAGCAGAAAAGGTTGCTCGCATCGCGGATGACATTCCACCTACCGAGATCTTTGGAGCACAGGAAGGCGAAATTCTCCTGCTGGGTTGGGGTGGCACCTACGGCGCAATCCGAACCGTAGTGGAAAACTGCGTTGCTGAAGGACTCCCGATAGGACACGTGCATCTCCGGCATCTCAATCCTTTCCCAAATGACTTAGACGACATTCTACAGAGATTCAAAAAGATTTTAATTCCCGAACTCAACAGCGGTCAGCTCCTCCAACTCATTCGTAGCACCTATCTCATCAATGCAGTCGGACTTAACAAGGTGCAAGGACAACCCTTCCACGTTTTTGAGTTGCATGCCAAAATTGACGAAATACTTAAAGAAATAGGACATCTTTAGCCTCAAACGCCAAAGGGGTAACACACTATGAAAAGGAAAAGAACTTCTCGCATCCCCGCCGGGGCACCGACTCTCACAAGAGCGGATTTTAAATCCGATCAAGACACACGCTGGTGCCCGGGTTGCGGCGACTATTCAATTCTTACCCAGACACAACACATCATGCCTGAACTCGGCATCCCAAAGGAAAACATCGTCTTTATTTCTGGCATCGGGTGTTCAAGCCGATTCCCATACTACATGAACACCTACGGTTTTCACACCATTCATGGTAGAGCACCTACCATCGCCTCTGGCGTGAAAATGGCGAACCCTGACCTCTCTGTATGGGTTATCACGGGTGACGGCGATGCACTTTCAATTGGGGGCAACCACTTCATCCACTTGATGCGCCGGAATTTCGACATCAACGTGCTGCTGTTCAACAACCGGGTCTACGGGCTCACAAAGGGACAATATTCACCGACATCTGAACGAGGCCACCAAATGTATCAGTCCAATCCACTCGGCTCATTGGACACCCCTTTTAATCCTATCAGTCTTGCACTGGCTTCGGGTGCTACGTTCGTGGCACGTTCTGTTGACATAGATTCAGGACACCTGCGTCCCATGCTTAAGGCCGCCTTTGAACATAAAGGCACCTCTTTCATCGAAATCTATCAAAACTGCCACATCTATAACGACGATACCTTCAAACTATACAGAGAAAAAGAGCTTAAAGCCGACAATACGGTGCGTCTGGAACACGGCGAACCTCTCGTTTTCGGTGCGGAAAGTGATAAGGGTATCCGACTTAACGGTTTCCAGCCTGAAGTCGTTGACCTCACAGACGGCGAGCACACCATTGATGACCTCATCGTCCACGACCAATACGCCGAGGATACTACCTTAGCAAACTTCCTCTCGGGGATGAGCGACACACCTGACATGCCACATCCGATGGGTATCTTTCGCAGTGTTCGTCACCCCTGCTACGAGGATCTGATGACAAACCAAGTCCGCACTGCCAAAGAACGCATGGGCGACGGTGACCTTGAGGCACTCCTCAACGATGGCGAAACATGGACCGTGTCATAGGACTGATTTACACCCTGATGCGTTGTAGGACAGACAGTGCTAACAAACGTCTTCAATCCGTGAATATGTTCCTTCGGTTCGTTCAACGACTCAAGTGGCAGTCTGAAGTCGCAACTTCTCAAAGCTGATTGGCTGCCTAATTTGGGAGGACCCCGACCATGAAGATTTACATTCTAACCGACTTAGAAGGTGTCGCGATGGTATCCCGTTTCAGTCAAACCCGTGAAGAGGGTCCCCAGAAACAGACAGCCATGAAATTGCTGACACAAGAGGTAAATGCTGCTGTTGATGGCATTCTTGATGTGGATTCGGACGCAGAAATCGTCGTCTGGGATGGACACGGGACTGGCGGGATTGATGTAGCCGAATTTCATCCCAAGGCGAAACTAATTGCGCGGGGTCCCATTCGTCCCCCTTACTATCTTGACGCAACCTATGACGTACTCTTCTTCTTAGGACAGCACGCCATGGCAGGCACGCCAAACGCCCCGTTGAGCCATACATATTCCTCGTTATCAATTGAATACTACAAACTCAACGGTGAAATGATCGGAGAATTCGGATGCCGTGCAGCACTCGCAGGCACTTTCGATGTTCCAACGGTTTTCATCTCCGGCGACGATAAAGCAGTTGCAGAAGCAAAACAACTTATTCCCGGCATTTATGGTGTTGAAACCAAACAGGGACTCGGACAGGAACTCGCGCTACATCTATCACCGCAACGGTCGCGAGAATTGATTCGAGAGACTGCCGCGGTGGCTTGCAGAAATATCTCTGAGATTGCCCCGTTGAAAATTGATCCACCTTACGAGTTTGAAGTCCGAGTTCTTGACGGCAAATCAATTGACGGGTATCTGAAACGGGGTGCAGTGAAGATTGATGATCGCACCGTTCGCTGGCACAGCGATGACCTGTGCGCCCTGTCTATTTAACATAACCTCGCCTTACATTATTTTAGGTGATCTCCAACCCCAACTGCTATTCCGCTGTAGGAGCGAGTTGTGCTCGCGACTCCTAACTGTCCTTTCCCTTGACTTTCCGTCTTAGAATCTGGTATCCTGTTACAGGAGCTTATACATATAATCTTTTGCTGGCACGCCTTGAAAAAGGCGAGGTTAGAACCTTCACTTGCAAAAAACTAAAATTTACAAACGCGCTCTATTATATTCTGATTTCGTCCATGGAAGCTTTTGACTGCGAACTGAAACAACAGGTTATCTTCGGTGATAACACGATTGAGAGACTCGGTGAACTGACGCGCTCACTCGGAGGGAGCCGCGTTCTCGTCACGACAGATCGGGGTATCGAAAAGGTGGGCATCCTCGCGAGAGCCGTCTCAGCCCTGCAAAGCGAAAGGATCGCCGCTTACGTTTTTCCCGATGTTACGTCCAACCCGACGACAGAAGACGTTGACGCTGCGGTAGCGTTCGCGAAAACTAACGCGCCGATAGACCTAATCATCGGACTCGGTGGTGGCAGCTCAATGGATTGTGCGAAAGGGGCAAACTTCCTGCTCACAAATGGCGGCAAAATGGAAGACTACTGGGGCACCAACAAAGCAACCCAACCGATGCTCCCCTCCATCGGCATTCCGACGACCATTGGCACCGGCAGCGAAGCACAGTCCTTCGCGCTCATTGCACAGGCGGACACCCATAGCAAAATGGCGTGCGGCGATAAAAAGGCGCGATTCGGCACTGTCATCTTGGATGCAACACTTACGAAAACCTTGCCGAGACCAATCGCAGCAATCACAGGGATAGACGCTATCGCGCACGCTGTTGAAAGCTTCGTCTCAACCAGACACAACCCGATGTCACAAATGTTCTCACGACACGCATGGGAGTTGCTAAACGCTCACTTTGAGGCGTGCCTTGAACCCAACAATTCCACAGCCCGAAGCAAGATGTTATTCGGTGCTTATCTGGCGGGACTCGCAATCGAAAATTCGATGCTCGGTGCCGCGCATGCGTGTGCTAACCCCTTGACAGCGAGATACGATATTATCCACGGTGTCGCTGTTGCGTTGATGCTACCACACGTCATCCGACTCAACAGCACTGTGTCAGGAGAAGCCTATCGTGAACTGTACCCGGACGGAGATTTAGCGGACAGAATTACAACACTAAAGCAGATCGGCAATTTACCGAACAGACTTCGGGATTACCCTGTCCAATACACGATAGGAACAACAGACATACCGACATTGGCAAAGGAAGCGGCAACACAGTGGACAGCGCAGTTCAACCCGCGCCCTTTGAATGTCAGAGATTTTATGGCACTTTATGAACAGGTTTATTGACAAACAAGTAGGTAAGCAGAATCGTACATATCTTAAAAAGTCAAAGGCTACGGCACAACGGAGTGTGTCTTCTACCTTCCTCACTCTTGTGCTGCTGCTCTTCGCTTCACAGGTAACCCTTGGCAACTGGACCAGTTTCCGTGGTAATCCACAACTCACCGGTGTCGCCGATTCCCAACTCCCTGAAAATCCGCAATTGCTCTGGACTTTTCAGGCAGGAGATATGATTGAATCCACGGCTGCAGTCGTCAACGGTACCGTCTACATCGGCGCGTTAGATGGCATTTTCTATGCGCTCGACGCGCGAACAGGTGAAAAACAGTGGACCTATCAGACGAATAGTTCAATAAAAGCGTCCGCTGCTATCCACAATGGAGTCGCCTATTTCGGTGACGGCGATGGTGTCTTCCATGCGGTAGATATCAACACTCACAAAATGAAATGGCAGTTTCGTACGGAGGGTGAAATTATATCATCGGCGAATTTTGCTGGTGATCGCGTGCTATTCGGTTCGTATGACGGATTCCTCTACTGCCTCAACCGAGAGAACGGAGAATTGGTTTGGAAATTTGAGACGGAAGGTTACGTCCATGGCACCCCCGGTGTCTGGACACAGGTTGACAGCGATTCTGGGCAGGCGAAGAATTTCGTGATTGTCACAGGATGCGATAGTTATCTTCGCGTCCTCAACATCGACGACGGCACACAAACGCAACAGGTAGAACTCGGCGCGTATGTCGGTGCGAGTGCTGCGATTTCACAAGATCACGTTTACTGCGGCACGTATGGCACTGAAATACTGAGCGTCGCATTGGGAACTGGAGAAATTAAATGGCGGTATCGGCATCCGAAACGCAGATTTCCATTCTTTGCCTCAGCCGCCCTCACTGAAGATAGCGTTATTATTGGCGGACGCGATAAAATGGTGCATGCGCTCTCACCAAAAACTGGCGAGTCGCTATGGACGTACACCGCCAAATCCCGCATTGAGTCTTCCGCTGTCATCGTCGGCACGCGCGTTTTCCTCGGAACAACTCGCGGGTTAATTATTGGTTTAGATATTAAGACTGGGGAATTGGTGTGGGAATTCGCAACAGGCTCCTCTATCGTCGCATCCCCCAGCGTCTCCAATGGTAAAATTTACATCGGAACCGAGGACGGGATCCTGTATTGTTTTGGATAGATTAGTCTTCAAGGGAGGATTCGTCAAGAGGAAACTTTTCAGTAATGAACATCAGTGGGTCTTTCTTCGCTACGACCCTATAGGTGCGGCTGAGAAACGGCTTTGATTCGAGATGCCCAATAGCATCCGGCAAACCTACGGCTCGCTCAACACCCCACCATAATAAGTCGCGGCGCGTTTCCCATATAGTTCTTTGCAAAAGTGCGCCCAATCCTCCGGCCCTTGATTTCAATCCCTCTACAACGCTGTTTGGTAAACGTTCATAGATAAGATGAGAAATTGCGTAGGCGTGGATCTTCGGTGCTCGCGTATCAGTGGTAGGTGTTTGCAGCACGACTTCCCGCGTAACAACCGGATCGCCTATCGGAAGTTCCAACCAAGCGTACTCAATACCCAAGGCTTGCTCTGTTTCTCGTAGCGGAACGACTTCCACCGGAGAAAACGTATATGCCTCAATAAGATGTGTGACAGTTCCATCGGTGACGAGCAGTGCGCGCTGGAATGGCGTTAATCGTGAGGGTTTGATGTCGTCTAATGTGAGTGGTCTGGCAGCTTGAGCAACAAACAGCTTATTCAGCCGCTCGCTGATAATAGCATCTGAATTACCAATCGTGCTTTTGCCCACTGTGCGTGCCTCCCACGAGTTAACCCATTTGTATTAATTATAACGTCCACTCACACGACCTGTCAACATAGAATTGGCACGATTCATCGTTTCATGTTATAATTAACGTGAACTTATACGAATGTTACAGATCACATCTCGTGTCACAGGATCGCGAAGATGTCAATGCCCGCGCAAGGTAAAGGAGCGCAAATAATGCCTGAAACAAAACCGGAACCTGCAACAGCAGGCATAGATTCAAAGGACACAACCGTAGGGAGTGTATTCGTCTCTAACTACCCCCCGTATTCCACTTGGGGCGAGTCCGATGTACCAGCGGTGCACCAAGCACTCGTTGAACCGCCGCGCCCAGATGCAACGTTGGGACTTTACCTCCACATCCCTTTTTGCCGTAAGCGGTGCAAGTTCTGCTATTTTCGCGTCTACACCGACAAGAACAGCTCGGAAATTGATACGTACCTGAATGCCCTCGCCAAAGAGGTCGAAATTTATAGTGCACAACCCGCAATTTCGGATAGACCTCTGAGATTCGTCTATTTCGGTGGCGGCACACCGTCCTATATCAGTGTGAAACACCTGACGACTCTCGTCGATAGAGTGAAACAGGTGATGCCGTGGGACACTGCTGAGGAGGTCGCCTTCGAGTGTGAACCCGGCACCTTGACGGAAAAAAAAGTAGAGGCTATCAAAGGAATCGGTGTAACCCGACTGAGCCTCGGTGTTGAAAACCTGAACGATGAAATCCTCGCTGAAAACGGTAGAGCACATCTTTCCAAAGAGGTCTATCGTATCGTGCCGTGGATAAAGACGTTGGCGTTTGACCAAGTCAACATTGATCTTATCTCAGGCATGATAGGCGAAACGTGGGAGAGTTGGCGAGAAACCGTCGAAAAGACGATAGAACTTGATCCAGACAGCGTTACCGTCTATCAGCTTGAATTGCCGTTCAATACTGTCTACTCTAAGGACATTCTCGGCGGCGATACGCTTCCAGTGGCAGATTGGAAACTGAAACGCGAATGGCACCAATACGCCTTTGAGCAGTTCACACAAGCAGGTTACACGCAATCCAGCGCGTATACGGTGCTTAAGAAAGATAAGAATTGCCAGTTTGTCTACCGCGACGCGGTGTGGCAGGGCAGCGACATGATAGGCACAGGCGTTGCCTCCTTTTCGCACCTCAGCGGAATCCACTTTCAGAACGCACCTTCATGGGGAGATTACCTCGGCAACCTTGAGGAAGGTAAACTTCCGATTTACCGTGCGCTGAAACCTACGGAAGCGGAACGGTTGACGCGAGAGATGATATTGCAACTCAAACTTGGAAAAATCAGCCCTTCCTATTTCCAGGTGAAGTTCAATGCTGATATCCTTGAGATTTTCGCCGAACCCTACGAAAAACTGCAAAACGACGGTATGTTGCGTATCAACGCCGCATCAGATGAAATCCAGTTGACCCAGCGCGGATTGCTCCAAGTCGATAGCCTGCTCCCAGCGTTCTATGCCTCCGAATACCAAAACACACGATATACCTAAGCAATCTGATTCAATGAATATATTTTCTATTATGGAAGGTGAAAAAATATGGATCCTAAACTCATCGTATCTAACCCGTCAATTATGATGGGCAAACCCGTTATCGCAGGTACTCGCATCTCTGTCGAATTGATTTTAGAAAAACTTTCCGCGGGCGAGACGATTGAGCAGTTACTTGAGGCACACCCACGCCTGACTGAGGAAGGTGTACGTGCAGCACTTCTTTTCGCATCTCAAGTTCCTAAATCCCCCAGCTAAATTTAAAACATGGTTACAAAAACACAATTACATCGTCTCCGAGAGATGCTTGCTCCGATATTGGAGACAAACACCTTCTACAAACGAAAACTCACCGAAGCAGGAATTACACATCCAAACGACCTACAAACGCTGGAGGATTACCGGCAGCTGCCCTTTACCACAAAGGAAGAACTTAGCGCGGATCAAGTGTCGCATCCACCTTACGGCACGAACTTGACCTTTCCACTGGAGCAATATACCTGCCTCCATCGCACCTCAGGTACGACAGGCGCGCCGTTGCGATGGTTGGACACAGCAGAATCGTGGGACTGGTGGGGAAAATGTTGGGGCGAAATTTACAATGCTGCCGGTGTGACCTCAGCAGACCGGCTTATGATCGCTTTCTCATTCGGTCCCTTTATCGGTTTCTGGAGTGCTTATCACGGTGCGCAGCAACTCGGTGCGCTCATAATCCCCAACGGCGGTATGACCTCCGATCAGCGGATACGCGCCATCCTCAGCAACGATGCGACAGTGCTCATCGCGACACCGACTTATGCATTGCGACTCGCCGAAGTCGCCGAACAGGACGGCATCAACTTGTGTGAAGAAGCCTCAATCCGGGTAACAATTCACGCCGGTGAGCCGGGGGCAAGTCTACCAGCAACAAAACAACGTATTGAAACGCGTTGGGGCGCGCGTGCCTACGATCATGCAGGCGCAACGGAGGTCGGTGCATGGGGTGTTATGTGCAAACCACAGGCGGGAGTCCACCTCAATGAAAACGAGTTTATCTGCGAAGTACTTGATCCCGAAACCGATAATCCGGCAGACGAAGGCGAGTTAGTGATTACCAATTTAGGGCGTATCGGTATGCCGGTTATCCGCTATCGGACAGGAGATCACGTTAAGCTCAAACCAGCACCGTGTGAATGTGGTATGGAGAGTCGTGTCCTTGACGGTGGTGTTATCGGACGCTTAGATAACGTCCTCATCATCCGCGGTCTGAACGTATATCCTGCCACGCTTGAAAACATTATCCTTAAGTTCCCGGATGTCCAAGAGTTCGCTGGACGTGTTTACGGAACAGAGACATTCGATGAACTCGAAATCCAGATTGAATCGACGAACCCACAACCTGCTGACACCGCCACCGCTGTCGCCGCTGCGATTCGAGACGAGTTAGGCTTACGTGCTACTGTGAAAGCGGTGCCACTCGGAACATTACCGAGATATGAACTTAAGTCAAATAGGTTCACCGATGAGCGTCCAGCACAGCGAAAAATAGGGTGAATTTCTTGTTAATTGAATATCAAATTGGTTTACCTTGACACGTAAATCCTTGGAGACTATAATTGTTACATAACGAGAAACAATATACCGTCTACATTGAAACGTCAATTCCGAGTTTTTATTATACATTGCGCAGGGATCTTGAATCCCGTGCTATGCAGAGTTGGACCCAGAAATGGTGGGTCCAGTACGCGGACCAATTTACCCTCGTTTCAAGTATCGTTGTTATTAACGAACTCAGCGATGGAACGAGTGAGAAAACGCAAGACAGAATTAACTTGGTTAAAGACCTTGAAATGCTGTCTGTCACCACAGAGATTGACCAGATTGCACAAACCTACATTGATAGATTGATAATGCCTCAAGATATGTTTGGTGACGCACATCATGTGGCCCTTGCCTCGTTTTATAATGTAGATGCTCTTCTAACGTGGAATTATAAACATATTGCGAACCTTAACAAAATTTATCGCATCCGGCAGATAAACCAAGAACTTGACTTACCGACACCGGAATTGGCGACACCCCTCAATTATTTAGGAGTTGACGACTAAAATGGCAGACTATGAAATTGACGAAATTCGCAGAATTCGACGGGAAATCTCAGCAAGGTTTGACCACGATGCCCACAAGCTCGGGGAGTACTATCGGAAATTAGAGGAAGAATACCGGAAGTCTGGCAAATATAAATTTGTGGATCCACCGGATGAGAAACCAGAAGCTGCGAAATCGGATGACGAGAAAGCTGCAGATTGAGTAGCGAATTTCCTATTTCCGAAATAAATCCAAACGAAACTAAGATGTCAAAACTTTTAGATGGACTAAACCCATTCCAACGAGAAGCTGTTACGCACACAATAGGTCCCCCAGGACTTACGCAAAATCCATTTTTATGGAAGCGTTGTACTGCCATCGGAAATTTAGACCATACTCTAAACCAACTATAGTTTGGACAATATTATGAATTACTAAAGTTTGGACAATTCATATCAGATTTAGGTTGAATTTTCAAAGATTGCGAGGTTTTTCTACGAGTTTCACATCTGTCAGGACTTGTCGAAAAATAACAGAATCTCGCAAATGAGAGGTACGGTTTGCTGAACGGTCTCTACCGCAATGCTATAGGTTAACAGTCTATGCTACAAAAGAGGTGCCCGGTCAAAACTTTGCCTATTTTAAAATTGTCCAAAGTTCAGTATAAAGAATAAAGGAGAATTTTGTCATGGGTTGGCCATCATATTATGAGGATACTATAGAAGCGAGAGGTGAATCTAAAAGTTCCAACGAAGAAGCAATTCATAAATTCTTGGATAGAGCGGAAACTGCAGCCAAAAAAGTTCTAAGTCTTTCGGAAAATAATGATCCTGATTCGCAAAAACTTTTGGAGGCTATAAAGCATTATCGGTCTGATCGCAATTTCTTGGACAATAGTGAATGGAATTTAGAATTCATTTTTACTGCGGCACACTCGACACACTATAAACTCGGCAAGGTAAACTTTGAAGAAGGCAAGCTGGAGGAAGCGAAAAGCGCAGCAGAAGAAACCTTAAGACTCAGGGATGAATATCCACCTGCCCGGAAACTTTTGGCGGATATAAAGATGAGATATTACAACAATGGCAAGATTTACTTTAACCCTGAGGAATACACTCAAGCAATTTTTAAATTTCAAAAACAGATTGATTCAAACTGTGAACTTGCAAAGGAACTATTACAAAAGATAAAACAGAAACACAAAGAGCACGGCGATGACTATCGGAAGAAAAACGCGTTCACCAAAGCACTAAAATCCTACCAACAAGCAATACGCATTGACGATAAATACAAGGAAGCTCATCACAATCTCGGCATCCTTTATCGGAAGATGAAAAAATACGACGACGCGATAACAGCTTATCAGAAAGCAATAGCCATTGATGAAAGATCTCATGTAACCTATAGCGATTTCAGTTTCGTTTACCGCGAAATTGGTGAGACCGCTACAGCAGTAGACTTACTAAAGCGTGCAATCGCAATCAAACCAGATTATCAAAGATCATACTACAACCTTGCTGACACTTACTTTGAAATGGAAAATCTACAAGACGCAAGTGAAACAGTATTAGAGGCTTTAAGGCTTGATGATAATGATCAGAACACTCTAAAACTGCAAAAGAATATAGTGCACGCCTATTTAAAGCAGGGACGTGATTACTTCAGACAAGGCAATCTTACTGCAGCAGAAACCTCGGCAAAAGAGGCATTAACGCTCGATCCTAACTACCAACCTGCTCAAGAACTTCTGACAGAAATAAAAGATGCCCGTAATTGGTTGAAAGTAGGAGAGGCAAAGGTGCGAGGATTGGTCCGTTGGATAGTAAACCGTGTCGGGCTCTAAGGAAAATATAATAGGATACTGGACATCTGATCGACATTGACAATGCTGCTCAATTATCCAAACATTGAAACTCAAAAGTACAATTCGTACAGAGAAACATAAATGAACACACACCACACTTACGACACCATCGTTATCGGAGGCGGACCCGCCGGGAGTACTGTTGCGACACTTGTTGCCGAACAAGGATACCGCGTGCTTCTGCTTGAACGGGAAGCCGAACCGAAATTCAAAATCGGTGAGTCGTTGATTCCTGCCACATACTGGACCTTCAAACGGCTCGGTATGCTCGAAAAACTACGAGAAAGCCATTTCCCACAGAAATACAGTGTGCAGTTCTATTCACGCAGTGGCAAAGCCTCCAGTCCATTCTACTTTTTTCAAACCAATCCGCATGAAAGTGCTGTCACGTGGCAGGTCTTACGGAGCGAGTTTGACGAGATGCTCTTGGATAATGCCAAAGAGAAAGGCGTAGAAATTCATCAAGGAATCAGCGTGCGAGAGGTCCTTTTTGAGGGAAACACAGCAACCGGCGTTGTGACGCAGAATCCAAACGGCACGCATGAGACGCTTCAGGCAACCGTCATCGTCGATTCTACTGGACAGCGGTCTCTTATTGGAAGGCAGCTGAACCTGAATACGACAGAAGCAAACCTCAAAATGGCATCGCTCTTCACACACTATGAAGATGGACATAGAGACGAAGGCCTCGACGAGGGGGCGACACTCATCCTACACACCGAAGACAAAGACTCTTGGTTCTGGTCGATCCCACTTCCCTATAATCGAACGAGTATCGGGGTCGTCGGTGCGTTAGACTACCTCCTTCAAAACCGAAGAGATGCTAATGGCAAACTCAATACTCAGAAAATCTTCACCGAAGAACTTGAGAAATGCGCTCCATTGAAACAAAGACTCGAAGGTGCGAAGCAGCTTTTCCCGATCCAGACCACAAAAGATTTTTCCTACCGTGCCAGTCGTATCGCAGGCGATAATTGGGTATTAGTCGGCGATGCATTCGGATTCTTAGATCCCGTCTACTCGACCGGGCTGTTCTTGGCATTCAAATCCGGTGAGATGGCAGCAGATGTCATCATCGAAGCCTTTGAAAAAAATGATTTTTCCGAAGCACAACTCGGGAGTTTCGGGCCCGCGTTTGTGGAGGGAATGGAGGCATTTCGGAAACTTGTTTACGCTTTTTACACAAAGGAATTCAGTTTCGCGCGGTTCTTGTCAGAATACCCAGAGCATCAGGGAGGTATCGTCGATATTTTGAGTGGGGATGTGTTTAGGAAAGACGTAACGCACATTTTCCCAGCGATGGCAGAAATGTGTCCACTTCCACCTGAAGTGCCGCTCAGTTAGTCGGAATACGCATCATATCCAGAGGAGAATTTCATGAAATCAATCCTGTTCTATCTATCAATCATCTGTGTGATATTTGCCGTAGGGTGCGATAACGCCTCGAAACGCGACACCGCCCAAGGCGAAAAAAGTGATACAACTGCCAAGTTGGTGAACGATAGCACCTCAAAACGCCGCTTCGTCAGCGTCGGCACAGCTCCTGCTGGAGGAGCATTTTTCGTCGTCGGTTCCGCAATCGCTGAGGTCGTCGCTGGTAACGCACCGGAAGCAGATTGGGAAGTCACTGCCGAAGCCACCAAAGGCACACAAGAGAACATCCGTCGCATTGTAAGCGGTGAACTGGAATTCGCACTCGCCAACGCTGCAATCTCTTATTTCGCTGTGCGCGGCGAGGGTGCGTGGGAAACCGAATACACCATCCGTACCGTCATGACGCTTGCTCCAAATGTTGGTTTGTTTATTACATCACAGTCTTCAGGCATCCGTACGATTCAAGACTTTGCTGGAAAACGGATTGTCGTCGGACCGGCAGGCGCAGGCTTTGAGTATTTCCTGAAACCGATACTGGCAGCACATGGTATCACCTACGAAGACTTCACACCGATCAACAGCCACTACATCGGTGCGGTAGATCTATTAGCTGACGGTTCCGCTGCTGCGGCATTCATGGGTGGAGCAATCCCAACACCAGCCGTCACGCAAGCCAGCACATCCCAAAACATCTTTTTTATTCCGCTCGACGAAACAGCGAAACAGTCTCTCTTTGAAGATTATCCCTTCTTTAATGCGATAACTATCCCTGCGAACACCTACAAAGGACAGACGGAGCCGTTCGCCAGTATGAACGTAGGCGCAATGCATCTCATCACCGCCGAGAACGTAGATGAAAATATGGTTTACGAATTTACGAAAACCTTATATACACACCGAGCAGAGGTCGTCAAACGGCACGGTGCTGGCAAAGCGATTAATCCGAAAAACGTTGTCAAAGATACAGGCACGCCTTTCCATCCGGGTGCTATCCGTTTCTACCGCGAAATCGGTATTTGGAACGAATAAAAAAGTGCAACTTTTTTGTGGCTCGTTTGTAGTTAAGAATACGCGCATAGAGGGGCCGGAAATAGGGTTTTCTGAGTCAAGCAATATATTGACTGAGATGTCCCTTTTTCCGGTCAGCTTCGGTCTGAGGGAGATTATTCTCCTTTCAGACCGAAGTCTCTTCGCATTTCAAACATGAAGCCCTCAATAGTGAGGTAACACCTACAAATCATCCTCACAAAACAGAACAGATTTTCAATACCAGCCGCTTAACCTTTAGTCGCAGCAACGTCCTATCTCAATTCGTACAGAAAATCCAAATCATCACCCAAAATTTACTTAACATACGCTAAAAAAATACTTGACTTTAAAACGCTTTCTTTGTTATAATTGTAAAAATGCTTATTAAGGAGACTGGAAATGGAATTAACTTTTGAAAAAGATGACCTCCTGTATTCCCTACAAGTCTTACAAGGTGTCGCGAGCGGACGTACGACTTTACCCATTCTTTCAAATGTCCTCATCCAAGCCGCAGATGGGAAAATTGAGTGTGTCGCCACGGATTTAGAAGTCGGGATTAAGATGAAGGTGGAAGGTGTCATTCAAGAAGACGGCGCAATCACTGTCTCCGCTAAGAAGCTGGCAGACATCGTCAAGGAATTGCCCGTAGATAAAACAATACACCTCGCAACGACAGCAAACGACCGCGTCGAGATTACGTGCGGCGATGGCGTTTACAAGATTATCGGACTCCCGGACGAAGAATTTCCCCAATTGCCTTCTGTTGATGGACATTCACTAACAATCGAGGGAGAAACGCTGCGCGCTGTCCTCCGCAGAACCGAATTCGCGGCTGCGACAGAGGATGTGCGCTACTTCCTAAATGGTCTGTGTTTTAATTTTCTTCCTGACCGAACAGAAGTCGTCGCCACTGATGCGATAAGACTCGCACTCGCTTGCTGTGAACCGTTTCAGACACCGGAGAATGTAGAGAGCTTCATCGTTCCACTCAAAGCCGTTAAAGAGATTGAACGCACTTTTGCTGAATCCGATGAAGTGCAGGTCTCAATTTTTGAAAATCAGATTCTCTTCGCCGATGAGAACGCTACCTTAACGACACGGCTTGTAGAAGGGGATTACCCGCCATATCAGAAGCTCATCCCTGATTCGACAGTGGACAAGGCGGTTGTTCCTAAAGAACAGATTCTGCACGCGGCACGCCGAGTCGCATTGTTATCAAATCCAAAGACCTTTGCCGTCTGTTTGGAGATTGATACTGAACAGATTCAGATTTCAGCGAGGACCCCAGAATTAGGAGAGGCACACGAGACGCTTCCTGTAGAGTCGAGCACTGGACGCGTCCGGTTGGGGATTGATGCCCGCTTACTGATAGAGACACTGGCACACATCGAAACGGAATCAATCGCGATAGAGTTTACAGGCGCAGTAGCTCCTGTAGCCTTTAAACCGACCAATGAAGAAAGACATATTTGTCTGATAAATCCGATGCGTTTGGAATCTTAAAAGTGCTGTAGTAGCCAACCCGAAACATTGCAGTTCCACTGTAGGAACAGAGACATTTTTTTTACAGTACAGTGAAGGGCACGCCACCTTGCGTGCCCTTCACTTTTCTACAGATGCATCCAAAAAATATTTCTCAAAAAACTTGACAACGTTTCTGTTTTATGGTATTATTATATACCTGATGCCGAGATAGCTCAGTCGGTAGAGCAGAGGACTGAAAATCCTTGTGTCGGCAGTTCGATTCTGCCTCTCGGCATTTCAATTTGCCAAGCCGGTGTAGCTCAGTGGAAGAGCAACTGATTCGTAATCAGTAGGTCGGAGGTTCAAATCCTCTCATCGGCTCTTCTATCCGCCCGATATTAACAAATTGACAACCCCGGATCCGTTTCTTACGCTTACCCCATTCGTCTGAAAATTGTGGGATCATGTCGATGAATTATACCGCACTACTAAACGCATTAAAGGATATACTCCCTCTTTTACCGCAGAGTGTTCAAAGATTGATGCCTCCACTACTAAACGCATTAAAGTTTATATTTCCTCGTTTACCGCAGAGTGTTCAAAGATTGATGCCTGGATTCTTAGCATTTCTGCCTCTGGCACTTGAAGTTGCTAAACTCCTGTACAAACATCGCCAAGAAATCAGAGATACTATTGAGAATCTAACCGAGCGCACTTCAACGCAAACTAAACAGGTGAGTGATAGCATCGCAATGACTGTTCCGCGTTTGCCAAAGAGGGTAGGTCGAAAGTTGCATCGTTGGTTGGAATATTTGCCCTTCACACTTGAACTTGCTAAAGCATCTTATGAAAAGAACAGCCAAAAAGTCCGTAGTTTAACAACGCCGCTCCCAAGCAAGGTTAAAAGAAAAATCAACAGATTATTGAAACGCCATCATCGTCCACAGCGTTTGAATTTATTCCATAGATTTTAGAACTTTCTTCGTAGATTTCAACATTAGGAACATTGGATTCCATTTCTTTTTTCATCACTCCCCCAATTCTGACTCAGCAGCGATATCTTCTTCAAGCGACTTGATATTTGCCAAGACCGTCGGGTGCGGTTCAATTTCATAGACTTTCCGATACACTTCCAACGCAGCTTCTTTATCACCGAGGAAACTCGCATAAATTTCCCCCATCCGTTCCCACGCGCGAACCTCTTGAGGATCAAGTTCCACGATGCGTTCGTAGACTTGCAGGGCATCCGCATATTGACGCGTTTCGATATCCTCTCGCTCAAGTGCAGACGCGCGTGCAAAAAGCAGTCCGACGAGATCGGTAATGACTTCATCCATCCCAGGACGCTTTTCAAGTGCTTGTTCCAATACGAGAATTGCCTCCGATTCAAGTCGGGTAACCTCAGTAAAATCTTCAATCGTGTATTCTCGGTCTAAAAACCGATATTTCTGAAGCATTTTGGAGTATGTTCTGGATAGCTGCAGACGTGCAAGGATACCGATAGGTGCTTTTTCGGAGAGCACGACTCGCAACTCAGGATCGTTTTCAATCGCTTTTTTGTAGTGTTCCTCTGCCTGCTCAAACTGCTTACTTCCCTGATAGAGGACACCAAGGAGATAGTGTGCTTCGGCATTGCTCGGATCTTTTTTAACGACTGCGAGGAACTCCTCTGCGGCTTCGCTGAGTAAATAGTCATCGCGAAGCAGTTTTCCACGTAAAAGACGGACATCAGGATGGTCAGGTTGAACGCGTGATGCGTGTTCCAAACGCGCCTTTGCATCTTTCAGCCAACCACTTTGTGAATAAATTGCAGCGATGCGAAGATTGGCATGCAAACGGATTTCTGCCCCTGTTTTCGAGGCTCCATTTATCAAGTGCTTTTGTGCTTCCGCATCATCTTCTAATGCTTGCAATGCCTGCCAATAAAAAAGCGCGGCATCAACGAGATCCTGTTGGGCAAAGAGTGTGTCTGCTTTCTCAACAAAGCCACCTACCTGCGACACCGGTGGTGATCCGGATTCCGCACTGCCCCGCTGGATATAGAAAAACGCAAGCACAATAAAACCGATGACTACAAGTACTTCCGCATAAAAAAGCCAACTGCGTAAGGAAAATAGGGATTTCGTGTTAAATGACATGTTCACTCCCTTGTCTTGATATAGTGCACAAGACGATGGAACATAAGTTTTAATCCACAATCAAAACGACGCGCTACTGTGCGCGACTCTCAATTTCGTCAAGAATACCGAGCATCTTCTCCGCATCAACGAAACCGGTGAACCGCTTAAGAGTAACACCATCGGCATTCAAGAAAATGACAACTGGCAATCCCGGTATCTGGTACTTCTCGGTGAGTGCTTTCGTCGTTTCGGAGGTGCGCGTGAAATCGAGTTTGACATTGACATAATCAGCGAGTCTCGCGGCAACAGCAGGATCTGCATACGTCAGATGGTCCAGCTCCTTACAAGCAGCACACCAAGAGGCATAAAAATCGAGCATTACGAGTTTGTCCTCCCGCTTGGCGATTTCAAATCCCTCGGCTTCGTCGTACACCCAATCAAGATGGGGTCCAGCAGGCTGCTGGATACCACCGACAAACATATAAGCACCGAGCACCGCTAACAAAAGACCGCATGCCTTTCGGAATTTCATCTGTGGAGAGATACCACTGAAACGTTCCGTCAACTTGCCAAGCCACACGCCAATCAGCACTAAACCACCCGCAATAGCGAAGAACGGTAGCGAATTTTGCAGGAAACTCTGCAACAGTGGGAACACGTCTTTAAGAAAGTAGAGTGCCATCGTAATAATCGCAATGCCGAAGATGTTCTCCAAAACATACATCCATCCGCCTGAACGCGGCAGCGCAGAGAGTAACCCGGAGAACGTGCCAATACCGATAAAAAGTAACCCCATTCCGAGAGCATAAGTGAACATGAGCCAGAATCCGAGGAAGAGGCTGCCCGTCGTTGCAATATAAGTTAGGACGACCGCTAATGCTGGTCCTGTGCAAGGTGCCGCAATCACACCTGCGACTGTTCCCATAGCGAATGCCCCGGCAAATCCGGTCCCTCCAACGGTGTTGAGACGATTTTGCACCGAGTATGGCAATCGAATCTCAAAAACACCGAACATAGACAATCCCAAACTCACAAGAATTAGACTGATGAAGCCAACAACCCACGGGTTCGCCATTATTTGACCGAAAACTGCGCCTGTCGATGCAACCGCCACACCTAAAATCGAATAGGTAACGACGATGCCAAGGACATACACAATAGAGAGCAGGAAAGATTTGAGAAAACCAGCAGATTCATTCGCACCGAAAACGGAAACGGTGATCGGTATGAGCGGATAAACACACGGGGTTAAACTGGTCAAAATACCACCAGCAAACACAAGCAAAAACGCAAGCCAGACCTGTCCACCAGAGAGCGCACGCGCAAGGGTTCCTTCGTCGCTATCAGCATCCGGTAGTGCCCCAAATTGAATATTGGCAAAAACCGCTTCATTAACTCGCTGAACGGTGTCCTCTATACCAACAACTTCAATAGGAACCTCAAAAGCCAGAACTTCAGGTAACAGACACTGTTCCTCGTTACATGCTTGATATCTCAGTTCCAAATCCATCGTGATCGGTTCAATTGGCGCGTCTTGACTTAAATCGGCTTGGATACCGATGGTGATGGTATCGTGATAGACGGGTGCCTCTCCAATGGAGCCAAGTTCCAATACTTCGCCAACGGGATATACCATCTCACCGACAGTGAGATGTGGCGTATCGGGGAAAATGACCTCGGTCGCGATAAGCCCTTCGCCAGCGGGATTCGCGTTGACATGCCATCCTTCGGCAATCTCAACAACGACAGCCATTTGAAATTGGCTTCCGGGTTGCACCTTGTCAACAGAGAGGTATCCTTTTGCAGTGAGTTTCTCAGTAGACAGTTTTTCATCAAGTCCAAAATCTGCGAACTGTGCTTGGACATGAACTAGAAAAATCATCGGAACAAGAGTCACCACACACCAGAGCAAATATTTACGAAGTTTGTTGGTTCTTAACATACGTTAGTTCTCCTCAACTACCTCGGTTCAAGCACCACACAGGGTAGGATCATCTCTTCAAGTGAAATGCCGCCGTGTTGGAAACTGCCTTGAAATATTTCCTTATACATATTGAACTGCCTGTCATAAACGAAATAGTAATCCTCTTTGGCGAGAATATAACTTTTGCCAGCTTCTTCACCGGGTAGACGGTATGCGACAGGATCCTTTATGAGCCATCCGGCTTCAGGTGCGCATGAAATGCCTTTCCCCTCTTTAAACCGAAGTCCCGTGGTGAGTTCAGCTTGGCTCGAAACTTTCGCTGCATTTTGACAGAGCAGCGAACCGTGGTCAGACGTTAAGATGACGGTCATACCGCGGTCAGCAGCGATTCTGAATACCTTATACAGATGCGAATGCTGAAACCACGCCTGTACGAGTGCCCGGAATGCGGTTTCATCTGGAACAAGCTGTTGAAGTAAATCCACCTCATGCCGTGTGTGTGTCAACATATCCAGAAAATCAACAACAAGTGCTGTCAAACTAATTCGATCTGTGACACTTAACCAATGTAGGTATTGCATCTCCCCTCGTGTATCAAAAATTTTGAAGTAATGCAGGGGTGGCTTCAGAGGTATCCCATGCCGCTCAAATTGCAAGCGCATGAGTGCTTTCTCATAGCGGTTGATGCTTGTGTGTGCTTGATCGGGTTCAGCGTATAGATCCGGATGCCTTTCTGCGAACTCAAGCGGAAACAACCCACTAAAAATAGCGTTTCGTGCATAACGGGTCGCTGTGGGCAAGATAGAATAATAGTAATCAGTCGTTATGTTGAAAAGCGGGTAGAGCAACGGCTCAATTTTCAACCAATGATCCAACCGCATACAATCCATAACAACAAACAGCACCTGCTTTCCTGCCTGAATTTCAGGGATGACATATTTGTAAACGACATCTACAGATAAAGTCGGGGACGCTTCACCTACAAGCCAACCGTGATAGTTGTCTTGGATATAGTTAGCAAAAGCTGCATTTGCCTCTCGCTTCTCTATTTCATGGATAGACTTAAGTTCGTCAACGTTATCAAGTGTATCAAGCCGCAGATCCCATTCCACAAGACGCACATAGGTATCAATCCATGTTTCCCAATCATCGGCAGCGTCCCAGTCCTGCGTCATCTCACCTAAAACCTGTGTTCCACTAAAACTCCGGCTGTACGCTTGCGGCGTATATGCTTCACGGATTGCTCGCTTCTCAAGCAGGAAGGTGAGTGATGTCGATAACTGCTTGTGCGAAGTTTCCTCCTGATCACTTGTTGAGATTACGAAAATATCGTCAACATCGTAAAGGCTTCCTTGCTCCATTACCTCCTGCCCACTCTCGTGCGTTAGAAGAATAATAGGGATATGCGCGTTCACACTCCGAACACGCGAAAGCAGATTTTCCTCTTGCGTCGGTGCATCATAATTTAATAAAACTGCGTGATATGTCTCTTCTTGGAGTAAAGAAACGCCTTCAGCCCCAGTGTCCACTAAAGAAACATTGTACCCTTTGAACTCCAAGAAGCGAATGTAGGGTTTGGGTGTTATATACGTCTGTTCCTCATTATATGTGTTTTCAAGTTGAGCATTAGATTGCTCTACATCAGATATCTGGTTGTCAATCCACAGAATCCTCCATTTTTTCTCTTGCATGTTATACCCCCTTTTTGGCGCAGCTCGCAAGCCGAAACTTGCTTGACAACAGCGCAACATAGGCTCACAAAGTGTATCCTACATCTTAATAAAACGGGCAATCCATCAGCTGCCCGATGTTTCGGGGTGAGCATTTATAAATCCTTCAACAAAAAGCAAAAAACACGACGTGATCCTCTGCTTAACAACAAAACTAAATACTCGAAATAAAACGTCCTGGATTCAACAAACCATCCGGATCGAATTTGGCTTTAACCTGTTTCATTAAACTAAGCGTGCCTCCGACGGAACCCCAAACGTCAATATGTTGTTTGAGTTCAGACGGTGCGGTTTCTATTATAAGGTTCCCCTGCGCCTTCATTGCCGATTGACGCAGCTGCGTGAGTGCATCCGCAAGTTGTTGAAAATCTGTGTTAGACATTATAGGAAGGGTGAGATATAACACACCACTCCCAAGCAACGCCATCATTTGAACATGACGCGCCCAATCCGCGTCTCCAACTTGCGCAGCAAATTCGGCGATATCGGTACGCTTCAGATTTAACTTGGCAATCACTACCTCAATACTTCTGCTGTCTGCAGGGAATTCCTGAATAGCCTCTTGAAGCTGGTGTTGCGATTCGTCTTCTACAATAGTCACACCGATCGCGCCATTTTGTTCCATAACTTCTTGGCAGTGTGTCAATTGCCACGCTACGGTCTCGGCATCGCCACCGAACCCAACTGTCAGTACCGGTTCATTTTTAGCTGCAGTGGCATCGCTAAGCCTTGGATCTGCGTTAGCAAATAGATTTACAAACAGCGGCAATATCTGCGAACCTACAATGTTTAAGCCCGTGTCAGCAGCGTCTTGAACACTTTGAAAGTCTGCGGTGAGGATTGCTTGCCGTGCAGGTATCGGGGACAATTTGAGAGCCACTTCGGTGATAATACCGAGCGTTCCAAAAGCACCGATATAAAGCTTGTTGAGATCGTAACCCGCGACATTTTTCACCACTTTCCCACCGCTTTTGGCAACGGTGCCGTTTGCATGGACAACCTTCAATCCCAAAACCTGATTTCGGGCGGTCCCATGTCGTAAACGGAAAGAACCGCTCACATTTGTTGCAACAATTCCACCGATGGTGCTTCGGGCTGCATAAGGTGGATTCAATGAGAGAAACTGTCGATATTTCGCTAATTCAGTTTGAAGAACGGCTAAAGGAATACCCGCCTCCACAGTTACAGTTAAATCCGCCGGTTCATATTCGATGACGCTATTGAGTCGCGTTGTCGCGAGTACCACATCTACCTTTTGTGGTAGATTCCCGATGTCAAGTTTCGTGCCAGCACCAGCAGGCATAACCGATAAGTCCTGTTTTGCCGCAAATCGGAGAACATCTTGTATCTCTTGGATGGATCCCGGCAAGACGACTGCTTTCGGAACATATCCATCAAAAGTGTAAGCGGGAATCTGTGCCTCTGGCAGGATCCCAGACTCTCCTACTATATGTTTAAGTTCATCGTGCAAGGCACGCGAATTCTCCATGTACTTCTCTTTCTTCCTCACGATAGTAAACAGTTATGTTTCAGATTACTTGGTGAGAATCCGTATTTCAAATCCCTCTATGTTTTCGCCCTGTTCCAATTGGAAAGGTGTCTGGTAAACAGGTGAATCTTCCAAACGTTTTACACTCCGCTCAAGTAGAGACAAACGTGAACTAAGTCTTCCAAACTCTCGAACAATCCATATTATGCCACCTACTATAGCGAGTAATACTGGTACTCCTGCTGCAAGTAAAGCAACAATTACATTTGCCTCTATCACTCCGCTATCCCTCCACATTAATCTGGTCAAGACTGAGGTTGATTCGTCTCGTCCAGTACTCTCCTGACTTACTATCAAGGTATTCCATTCTGTCCCCGGTACTTGAGATGCTACCATCAGTATCAAATTTATTTCCTAACGCAGAACCAAAAGTGTCAATAAATCGCTCATAACTGTGCGTAGGAATGACAGGCATCTTGTCTGCTTTTGTAATAATAATGCGAACCGAGAATTCATTCCCACTGACATGTTCAACAGATTCAACTTCAGTGACATCTTGCAGTAAATCTCGGATAGTGTTGATAACATCATCTTTAGAAAAGGTTTTCATTTAGAAGTTCCTCACTGATTCGGGTTGTAAACCCAATTTCGCGTAAGATTCGGCAGTTGGGAAAATTTTTCCGGGGTTGCAGAGTCCTGTGGGATTAAAAATCTCTTTGACTGTCGCCATCACCTGCAAATCCGCAGGACTGAAAATGAGGGGCATATAATCCATCTTTTCAACACCGATGCCGTGCTCTCCAGTGATTGTGCCACCGACCTCAGCACACACAGACAGAATCTCCATGTTCACATGCTCCACGCGTTCACACTGATCCGCGTCGCGCTCGTTAAACAGAACAATGGGATGGATATTGCCATCACCGGCGTGGAACACATTTGCGATCGGTATCTGATATTTTTCGGAGATTTCAGAGATGCGCCGTAAGACCTTCGGCAGCGTCGTCCTCGGCACAACACCATCTTGAGTGATATAGTTCGGTGCAAGCCGTCCAAATGATCCAAACGCGCTTTTCCGCGCTTTCCAGAGTTGCTGCCGTTCCGCCTCATCTTTGGCGTAATCGACCTTCCGAGCGTTGTGCTGTTTGAAGATTTCCAGAATCTGATCGGTCTGGTTCTGCATGCCTGCCTCAATACCATCAAGCTCAACAATCAAAATAGCATCGGCATCAAGCGGAAAACCGAATTGGAAGGCTTCCTCCAAAGCACGGATGACAAGACTGTCCATCATTTCGAGTGCAGCCGGAATAATACCTTCACCGATAATCGTTGAAACGGCGTTTGAGGCATCATCCATCGTTTCAAAGACGGCAAGTGCTGTCTGGTATGCTTGCGGATTTCGGGTGAGACGGACGATCGCCTTCGTTACTATCCCGAATGTGCCTTCGGAACCGATCAGGACACCACGTAAATCGTAGCCGGGTGTTTCTTCAACAGTGCTTCCGAATTCTACGATTTCACCATCCGGCAGAACAACTTCCAACCCAAGCACATGATCAGACGTAACACCATATTTCAGAGTATGCGGTCCCCCCGAATTTTCGGCGATATTTCCGCCTATCGTACATGCCTTCTGGCTTGAGGGATCCGGTGCGTAGTGATAGCCTTGACTTTGCACCGCCTGTGTCAACAACAAATTAACGACCCCAGGCTCAACCACTGCCCGTTCGTTTTCAAGATCTACTTCTAAAATGCGATCCATCCGATTGAGGGCGATGATAATACCACCCTGAACAGAGAGCATACCACCACTTAAGCCGGTGCCACCACCGCGGGCAATAAACGGTGTCTCGTATTTATTCGCTAACTTTACGATATCCGACACCTGCTGCGCCGTATCTGCGAAGACAACGACATCCGGCATCGCTTTAAAAGAGGGTGCAGCATCACATTCATATACCGAGAGTGCAGTTGCATCGGTTAAAACATTTCGAGCACCGAGGAGCGCAGTAAGATCAGCAATGAGTTGTTCTTTTTGGTCCATAGTCTATTCCTTTTTCATGGCGATTTTTGATTACTCTTGTACTTAGTGTACCACAATTCTGATTGAATGTCCAATTAGAAATTTAGGAATGTTTCCAGATTTTTTATTTGTTATAGCTATCCGCAGCGTGTTATAATTATGAGATTGAACACAATTTACCAAAGTTTGATTATTGAGGAATTTTTCAAAGACACAGTGAGTGTAGGAGACAAAAATGCGAAAATCGATATTGATTTTAGGAATTGCTTGTTTGATCACTTGGACACTATCACATATCTGTTCTGCTGAAATCGATCCGGAAACAGCCGTTGGTGTGTGGCTTTTTGATGAAGGTGCAGGTAAAACAACCAAAGATGCTTCAGGAAAAGAGCACGATGGCACAATCAACGGTGCCAAGTGGAAAGACGGAAAAATTGGAAAAGCACTTGAGTTTGATGGCGCACAATGGGTGTCCATTGACTCTACACCGGAACTACAACTCGGTGAAGAACTCACGATGATGGCATGGTTTTTTGCCACAGATATTTCCACTTGGCGACAACTCATTGCTAAAAGTAACGAATATCTCTTGAGGATTGATCCGCCACAGGAAGGGAATAAAATGTCAGCGTTTGTCAAGCCCGGTGGAAGTTGGGAACCGAGAGCCTCGGCGAATGTTCCTGATGAAAAAAAATGGATTCACTTCGCAGCGACTTACGACATCAACGAGAAGGCTGAGCAACTCGCCGTGTACGTAAATGGTAAAAAAGCAGGGGTGAGCACACGTCCCGGAAAAACCGCTGTTACTGGCAATCCTGTCGAGATTGGTAAATGGGGTGGCGGTTCATACTTCGTCGGTATTATTGACGAAGCCGCCATTTTCAACACTGTTCTCAGCGAAGACGATCTCACAATTATCGTGGAACATGGATTAGCAAAGGCACTTGGTGGGTTAGACGTTGAACCAACAAGCAAGTTGGCAACAACATGGGCAACCCTTAAAGCAAACCGCTAACCTACAATAATACCGCTATTGAGTCCTTTTTATTTTTTGTTAACTATAACATTACGCTATATGCTATAATGACTTAAACCAAAAGGAGGATTGCTATGCGAATCACGATTCTCGTATGCGGATTCCTGATGTGTCTCATCGGGACAGGTTCTGCCGGTGTATGGACGGATCCGTTTGATGGCAACGAACTCGTTGAAGAATGGGAATTTCGCGATTATCGCGACAAAGTTACAACGTTTGAAGTCAAAGATGGCTTCCTACAGATGACCAATCCGAAGGGCGGATGGGGACATACCACGCCTGACAAACCGATGGTTGAACGGGAAATCCCGAAAAGCGCAGCGAAAAACATTACGGTGAGCGGGATTTTTACCACCGAACCGGATAAACCAGCGGATTCGTGGATTGGTATTTTCCTTTACAGTGATGACGACTTGAACTACGCCTGTTTGCTATTTGGCGGCGAAGCCAACCAACCGCAAAAAACACTCATCGGTAGTATGGTTGAAGCCAATTGGCAAGACAAGGGACACTTCCAAACCGGCTTCGATGTTCCCATTCACCTCAAGATTGTCAAAGAGGGCGATCTGTTCTCTGGCTACTACCGCGAAAGTGAAAAAGATGACTGGACGCTGTCTGGGAACAAAACGTGGAACCACAAGTTTGACGTAGAGCGCGTCGGTGTCGGTTTCATGAACAGTTGGGGCGGTCAAACAGTTACATTTATGGTCGATACACTCTCCATTGAAGGCGAAGGGATTGAACCCTTGTCAGTTGCGCCAAATGGCAAATTAGCGACAACATGGGGGATCCTCAAAGCAAGTCAATAACCTTTATTAGAATGTGTTTTTCTGCTAAGAGAAAGCAGATTTAAAACGGGGTGGTGCAAGCACCGCCCCTATAATACGTCTTAAACAGAACCGAAGAGCACCAAAAGACAAAGGCTTAAGGTCACGCAGGGAAGAAAAAATTAGAGAACAAGGAGAAATGTTAGCACCATGTCCATCCCCAAAATATCCGTAAATAACCCGGTCTTAGCAAACATGTTAATGATCATAATCATTGCATTCGGGTTGTATGCATGGATAAACCTACCACGGGAACTCACACCAGAAATCGCCTTACAGAGTGCAACGGTGACAACACTCTATCCGGGAGCCTCTCCAGAAGAAGTTGAAAAACTTGTCACCGCCCCCATTGAAGACGCTATCGAGGAAAACGTTAGCAAAATCAATTTGTTGTTCTCTACCTCTTCTGAAGGCAGATCCGTCATCTCCGTCGACTTTGAAGAAATGAGCGATCGGGATTACGACAAGGAAATTGAAAACCTCCGCACTGCTGTAGAGCAGGTGAATGAGCTCCCAGAAGAGATTTTAGAGGATCCGCAAGTTGAAGAACTTGATGTTTCCTCCGGCTTTCCCATGCTAACGATTGCTGTAGGCGGGAAAATTTCGGAATCCCAGATGCGCGACATCGCCGAAAATCTCAAAGACGAAATCTTGGACATCAAAAACATCGCGTCCGTCCGGATAGCAGGCCTCCGCGAAAGAGAAATTTGGATTGAGGTGAATCCGGATCGGTTGAAAGCCTATCAGATTCCGATTGCGATGGTTATTACTGCAGTCGGTGCAAGCAATTTGAACCTCCCAGCGGGTACCATGGAACTCGGCAATACAGAATTCATGGTCCGGACGATGGGTGAATTCGCCACTCCAGACACGATCGGTGAGACTATCATCTCCGTTCAACCGACAGGTACGCCGCTCCGGCTGAAAGATGTCGCTACTGTTTCGGACACCTACGAAGAAGCGAGAACCCTATCCCGGATTAATGCGGAACCCTCTATTAGTCTGAGCGTACAAAAAAAGACCGAGGGAAACACGATCGCGTTAGTTGCCCAACTTCGAGAATTAGTTGAAAAATGGAGAGCCGATCTCCCTGAAGGTGCCGAATTGACAGCTGTCAACGATTACTCGGTTATTCTCAAGGAGCGGTTGGGGATTCTTGAAACAAATGCGTTTTTCGGTTTGGTGCTCGTCGTATTCATGCTCTTCCTCTTTATCGGTTGGCGGAATGCCGTGTTCGCAGCACTCGGCATACCGGTGGCGTTTATGGCAACCTTCTGGTTTATGTCTGTGGGTGGCTATACACTCAGCGGTGTCTCCCTGTTCGGACTGATTTTAGTCGTCGGGATTGTTGTTGACGATGCTATTGTTGTCATAGAGAACATTTACCGACACATTGAGAGAGGGGCACCCCCGAAAGTCGCTGCTATTCGTGGTGCGGAAGAAGTCGGCTGGCCCGTCTTAGCCGCCAGCTTAACGACTATCTGTGCATTCGGTCCATTGATGTTTATGTCCGGTGTTCCTGGACAGTTTATGCGAGTCGTTCCAATCATGGCGATCCTCGTGCTGATTGCCTCTCTCTTTGAAGTGTTCGTGATTTTACCGGCGCACGTTTCCGAGTGGGGAAAAGCGAGAACGCAGACAGGACGGAGTAGACTTGAAAATCTCCGCACCCGATCTCGGGATGCCTTTGCCCTAAGTGCTTACATCACCGGCTTTTTCGCAGGGTTCGGCCTGTTTTTTGACTTTATCAGGAGCCGATATGTTAGAATTTTGAAGATAACGATTCGACATCGATATGCCTTTGTAGGAAGTGTCTTCTTTATCGGTTTGATCGCGTGCGTGGGCGCATTTTTAGTCCTCGATAGGGAGCTCTTCCCCGGTGAAGATTTCCCACAATTCTATGTCAAAGCCGAAATGCCGCCTTCTTATGGGATGCAAGAAACAACAGAAGTCGTAGCACACCTCGAAGCAGCTGCCAAAACACTTCCATCCAGTGAAGTCGCTGCTATCGTCAGTAACATCGGATTACACACGCCGACTGGGGGTTTGATGGAAGGCATTACCTATGGATCCAATTTCGGTGAGGTTATTGTTGAACTCACACCAAAACAGCAACGTACTCGAGGTGTAGATGACATCATCGCAGAACTGCGGACGAAAACCACAACCATTAGTGGAATTGAGGAACTGAACTTCATCACACAGGAAGGCGGACCGCCGCAAGGGGAAGATGTTGAAGTCAAGGTAAAAGGAGCCAGATTTGAACAACTGACGGCACTGGCTGATACCCTTAAAGCCTCACTCTCGCAGATGGACGGTGTCTACGACATTCGAGATGACTTTCGCACGGGTAAATCCGAACTTCGCATCTACCTGAAACCGGAAAAGACACATCAATACGGATTAACTACATTCCAGATTGCGCAAACAGTGCGGACCGCTATTGAGGGTGCCAAAGCGACAACTTATCGCGAAGCAGACGAAGCGATTGATGTCATCGTCAAATACGAGGAAGATACGCTCGGCAACCTTGCTGCACTGAATAACTTGTTGATTGCAACACCCACAGGTGCGATTGTCCCGCTCAAGGATGTCGCCGATATCACGGAGGAGAAAGGATACTCTGACATCCGCCGATTTGACGGTGAACGGGCGATTACGGTTTATGCTTCCGTAGATAGGGCAAAAACGACACCCTTTGATGCAACTCAAACACTCATCAGTAAATTTGCTGATGTCGAATCCCTGTACCCCGGATACCAACTCGATTTTAGAGGGCTTTTCGATGAGATTATAGAGTCCTTTTCTGAGTTGTGGAAGTTGTTCATTGTTGGGCTGTTACTCATCTATGTCGTATTGGGTGCACAATTCAAATCCTTTATACAACCGATTATCATTATGCTCGCTGTTCCGTTCGGAATGATAGGGGCGATGGTTGGGTTACTTCTTGCTAATGCGACGCTTAGTATGGTTGCCATGTTTGGTATCGTTGCACTCTCCGGTATTGTGGTGAATGATTCAATTGTGCTTATCGACTTTATCAACAAATACCGCGAACGCGGTTACAATAAGTGGTATGCCATTCTGAAAGGCGGGTACGTCCGATTACGCCCGATTGTCCTCACTTCACTCACAACAATTATTGGACTCATGCCGATGGCAATCGGTCTTGGTGGTAAATCGCCTATCTGGATGCCGATGGCGTATACAATCATCTTCGGGCTTGCGCTCGCAACCACGATGACGCTGTTTGTCATGCCAGCCCTTTATGCCATCACAACAGACATACGAGGTCTCGTCCTGAAAAACCCGGAAGAACGTTTCCGAGCTGTTTCAGACGAAGACTTGTTGGGTGAAGCAGTCCCGGCTGATGATTAAATAGAATGACAAGGCGAGGTGTGCTGACCTCGCCTTATACACTTTTTATCCGTGCAGACAAAACATCCACAAATCAACACGCAATTTTAATCCCACACAGTAAAATTCGATCACCATGTCCATCCCCAAGATATCCGTAAACAACCCTGTTTTAGCGAACATGTTAATGATTATAATCATCGTTTTTGGGTTGTACGCATGGATAAACCTACCGCGGGAACTCACCCCAGAAGTCTCAGTCCAGAGCGCAGTTGTGCCAACACTCTATCCGGGTGCCTCTCCAGAAGAAGTTGAAAAACTTGTCACTGCTCCTATTGAAGACGCAATTGAGGAGAACGTCAACAAAGTTGACCTATTGTTTTCTACCTCTTCAGAGGGACGTTCTGTTATCTTTGTCGATTTTGAGGAGATAAGCGACCGGGATTTTGACAAGGAACTTGAAAGCCTACGCACCACTGTTGAGCAGGTAAATGAGCTGCCAGAGGAGATTTTAGAGGATCCGAGGGTCCAAGAATTTGATATCTCATTTGGTTTTCCTATTTTGACGATTGTTGTAGGTGGAAATATTGCGGAAACGCAGATGCGGGATATTGCTGAAAATCTCAAAGACGAAATCTCGGACATCAAAAACATCGCCTCTGTCCGAATGGCAGGTCTCCGTGAGAGGGAAATATGGATTGAGGTGAATCCGGATCGATTGAAGGCATATCGACTCCCAATTTCAGCAGTCATTACCGCGCTGGGAACAAACAACTTGAATCTCCCCGCCGGCACAATGGAACTCGGAGGCACAGAATTCATGATCCGAACGATGGGAGAATTCACCGATTTGGACACTATCGGCGAAACTCTTATCACTGTTCAACCGATAGGTACGCTTCTCCGTCTGAAAGATGTTGCGACGATTTCTGACACCTACGAGGAGGTGCGAACGCTATCGCGAATTGAGGGACAACCTTCGATTAGCCTGAGTGTGCAAAAGAAGACTGAGGGAAACACAATTGCATTAGTTACTAAACTTCGAGAATTAGTCGACAATCGGAGAACGGATCTCCCTGACGGTGCTGAGTTGACAGTTGTTAATGACTATTCCGTTGTTCTCAAAGAACGATTGGGAATTCTTGAAACAAATGCCTTTTTCGGTTTGGTGCTTGTTGTGCTAATGCTCCTTCTCTTTATTGGATGGCGGAATGCCCTATTTGCGGCACTCGGCATACCGGTGGCGTTCATGGCAACATTCTGGTTTATGTCCATTGCTGGTTATACGCTCAGCGGTGTCTCCCTATTTGGGCTTATTTTAGTCGTCGGGATTGTTGTTGATGATGCCATTGTCGTCATAGAGAACATCTACCGGCATATTGAGGCAGGTGAATCACCGAAAGTTGCCGCCATTCGTGGTGCGGAAGAAGTCGGCTGGCCCGTTGTAGCAGCAAGTTTGACGACCATCTGTGCTTTTGGACCGTTGATGTTTATGTCTGGTGTTACTGGACAGTTTATGCGGATCGTGCCGGTTATGGCGATTCTGGTTTTGATAGCATCTCTTTTTGAAGTCTTCGTAATTTTACCAGCACACGTCGCTGAATGGGGAAAAGCCAAAATTCGCACAGGACGCAGCAGGCTTGAAAATCTCCGAACCGGGTCCCCGAGGGGTTTCACCTTCGGTGTCCGCATTGTCAGCTTTTTCGTGTGGTTTGCTATGTTTTTTGAATTAATTCGGAACCGATATGTTAGAATCCTGAAAATAACCATTCGACACCGATATGCGTTTGTAGGGAGTGTCCTCTTCTTCGGATTGGTTGCATGCATCGGAGCATTTTTTGTTCTTGACAGGGAACTCTTCCCTGGTGAAGAGTTCCCACAATTTTATGTCAAAGCTGAGATGCCACCTTCCTACGGAATACAGGAAACAACAGAAGTAATTGTCCAAATTGAAGAGATGGCTAAAGGACTTCCATCAACTGAAGTTGACGCGGTCGTCAGCAATGTCGGTTTACATACATTTATGTCAGGTTTGATAAGAAGAAGTGTTACCTACGGCTCAAATTTAGGAGAGGTAATCGTCGAGCTCACACCAAAGCAAAAACGCACCCGTGGTGTGGATGAGATCATCGCAGAACTACGCACGAAAACCACAACCATTAGTGGAATTGAGCGGCTGAGTTTCGTCACACAAGATGGGGGTGCACCACAAGTAGCAGATGTGAGCGTCAAAGTAAAAGGACCGAGATTTGAGAATCTGACTGAAATCGCTGGCGTTCTTAAGACAGCCCTATCTCAGATAGATGGCGTTTACGATATCCAAGATGATTTCAGCATTGGAAAATCTGAACTGCGCATCTACTTAAATCAGGAGAAAGCGCGTCAATATGGATTAACCACGTTTCAGGTCGCACAAACCGTTCAAACGGGTATTGAGGGTGCCAAGGCAACCACCTATCGAGAAGCAGACGAGGCGATTGATGTTATCGTCAAATATGAGGAAGACAGGCTTAGGAATCTCGCAGCACTTAGCAATCTCTTGGTTGCGACACCCACTGGTGCCGCTGTTCCCCTTAAGGACGTTGCAGATATAAGGGAAGAAAAGGGGTACGCAGATATCCATCGCTTCGATGGGGAACGAGCAATCACAGTTTATGCCTCGGTAGATAGAGAAAAGACGACTGCCTTTAAAGTGAGTCAATCGCTCATCAGCGCATTTGCTGATATAGAATCTTTGTATCCGGGATACCAACTCGATTTTCGAGGGGTTTTTGATGAAATTACAGAATCCTTTTCCGAGTTGTGGAAGTTGTTCATTGTTGGGCTGTTGCTCATCTATGTCGTATTGGGTGCACAATTCAAATCGTTTATACAACCGATTATTATTATGTTTGCTGTTCCATTCGGTATGATCGGTGCGATGGTTGGACTCCTACTTTCCCATGCGACCCTTAGCATCGTCGCTATGTTTGGTATCGTTGCACTCGCTGGGATTGTGGTGAACGATTCAATTGTTCTTATCGACTTCATTAACAAGTACCGAGAAAAGGGATATAACAAGTGGTACGCTATTCTGAAAGGCAGTAGTCTCCGATTACGTCCAATTGTTCTCACCACAGTGACGACGATTTTCGGACTCATTCCGATGGCAATCGGGTTAGGCGGCAAGTCGCCTATATGGATGCCGATGGCGTATACGATCATTTTCGGACTCGCCGTTGCAACATTGATGACGCTGTTCGTGATGCCGGGATTATATGCCATCACAACGGACCTTCGTAGACTCGTCTTGAAAGACCCAGAAGGACGTTTCCGTTCCGTTTCAGAAGAAGAATTATTAGGTGCAGCAGTTACAGCAGACGATTAGAACTCACATCACAACTGAAAAAATTTCCACTTCTCAAATAGCACAAGAGTTGCTATAATGCAGGGTGAGTTGTTTTGATATCCGCAGAAATGAAAATGGAGATTGCAAAATGGCAACATTAGAAGGCTTCAGAGTAAGAAATTTTGGAGTTCTTAAAGATGTAACACTGGGTCGCCTATGGGATAGAAAAAAAGAAGAAGCCCTCACGCCAATGACAGCGGTAATCGGAAAAAATGGGGTCGGTAAGAGTGCATTATTCGATGCCTTCGGTTTCCTTGCTGATGCGCTCAAGTTCAATAATGTTGAGGAAGCTTGCGATGCCCGCGGGCGAGGTGGTTTCGAGAAAATGCGGACACAAGGTGCAACAGATCCGATTGAATTTGACGTGTACTACAGAGAACACGGAAACGCCAGACCCATTACATATCAAGTTGCTATTGAAGTAGATGAATTCGGACGGCCTTATGTACTGCAAGAACATTTTCGACAAAGGCGAACGGGTCAGAAAAGTGGTTGGCCCTTCTCTTTTTTAATACTGAATAATGGCAGCGGTGTAGTATGGAAAGGAAGTCAAGCAGGATACCAAATTGATCAACCAATTAAGGACTTACAATCATTTCAAGCATTTTGGGAATTCATAAAAACAGAGGAAGCTGGTGAAACAGAGACTATTGACTTAAGTGACCCGCGTAAACTCGGTATTGCCACAATTGGAGCATTGAAACAACATCCAAGAATATCCGCTTTTCGTCGGTTCATCGAGGGATGGTATCTCAGTTATTTCACGCCTGATGCTGCGCGTAGTTTGCCACTTGCGGGTCCTCAAGAACACCTCAATACCCACGGTGACAACCTCGGTAACGTCGTGCAATTCATGGAACGTGAACATAAGCAGCGTTTTCAGGCTATTCTAAAAAAAATCGCCGATAAAATACCCGGAATAGACCGAATTGACACTGAAAAAACCAGTGACGGCAGACTATTACTTAGGTTCAACAACAAAGGATTTCAAGATCCCTTTTATGCACAACAAATGTCTGACGGAACACTCAAAGTATTCGCTTATCTACTAATGCTTGAAGACCCAACACCGCCTCCTTTTATTTGTATTGAGGAACCGGAAAACGGCTTATATCACAAACTTTTGGAGACGCTCGCCACCGAATTTCGTGAGCATGCCACAGGACACAAAGGAGGCTCACAGGTCTTCATTACGACACACCAACCATATTTTGTCAATGCCTTAGAACCGAAAGAGGTTTGGATACTGGAAAAGGGTGAAGATGGGTTTTCCAAAATCCGTCGGGCAAGCGAAGACCCGCTCGTGAACGACCTTGTTGAAGAAGGACTTCCTTTGGGTGGACTCTGGTACAGCGACTATCTTGACCCAAGGTAAAAGAATGCACTTTGAAATACTTGTTGAAGACCAATCTGGAAAGAAAGCTCTTGATATTCTGATACCAAAGATTATCAGTAATCAACACAAGTTCAAGGTCCGTCCCTATCAAGGAATCGGGCACATTCCCAAAAACCTCACCAATCCTACTAATGCGAATACAAACCTTTTGCTCAATCAACTTCCCATGCAGCTTAGGGCGTACGGAAAAAATTATGCCAATGATCCTACCAAAGTCGTAATTGTGGTGTGCGACTTGGATAATAACTGCTTGAGAACGTTTCGCCGACAACTCTTCACTGTTCTAAATGCTTGTAACCCCAGACCAAAGACTCGGTTTTGTATTGCTATAGAAGAGGGTGAAGCTTGGCTGCTGGGCGATATTCCAGCAATCAAGGCAGCTTATCCGAGAGCCAAGGACAATATCCTGAATGGTTATCAAAATGACTCCATTTGTGGAACATGGGAACTTCTGGCTGATGCAGTATTTAGAGGTGGTTCAAGTAGGTTAAAAAAGAGAGGATGGCAGACAGTTGGTAGGGAGAAATCAACATGGGCACAGAAAATCACTCCATATATGAACGTAGACCAAAACGCATCACCCAGTTTTTGTTACTTTCGAGATAAGATTCGAGAACTCATCTGAGTATCTACCGTTGACGTATCAACTCATTGGAAATCAAGGAGAAAAATCAAGTGAATCAACAGAATTTGAAAATTGCTTTCATTGGCGTTGGGGGCATCGCTGGCAATTACCGCCGAAGTCTCAATCAACTTGAACGTCCCATCGCTGCTGTCTGTGATATAAATGCAGAACGCGCGGCAGCGGTCGCCGCTGAGGAAAACGCCACAGCATACACTGATCACAGCGAAATGCTACAGAAAGAGAAACCGGATGTCGTGTTTACCTGTATCCCACCGGGCGCACACACGACCCAGGTTGCCGATGCAGCAGCGGCGGGTGCGGCGGTTTTCGTTGCCAAACCCGTTGCACAAGACTTAGAAACCGCCCAACATGCTCGTGATGCGATTGCTGCCGCCGGTGTCATCAACCAAGTCGGTTACATGGCACGATATAGCGACATTACAGCAAAAGCGAAGGAGTTAGTCGGAGATCAGAAACTCACTATGGGGATTGGACGGTTTCTCACACGGATGGGGACAAACCACCCGTGGTGGGGAAAATACGAAGTATCGCGCGGACAGATGGTCGAGCAGACGACCCATGTTTTTGATTTGATTCGCTATTTCCTCGGTGATGTGGTGAGTGTTCACGCCTACGGTATCAAAGGCGTTTCTGACGGGATTGCTGATTTTGAGGAGTGTACCGTCTGTAACATGCAGTTTGAAAGCGGTGCGGTAGGCAGTATTACCAGCACGTGTGTCGCTCGCGCACACGACAATTTCGCAACTGAATTAGTCGGCGATGACCTCTATCTCAAGCTCACGCATGACCTCGGATTGCGTGGACAGATTGGCGGTGAAGGGATTGACTATACCGGTACAGAAGCCGGTTATTTCCGACAGGTTGAGCAGCTCATCAATGCGGTTGACGCAAACGATCAAGGATTGGTGCTCTCGCCCTACGCCGATGCTGCGAAGAGTCTTGCCGTTACACTCGCTGCGAACCGTTCATTAGAAACAGGACAGGTTGAGCAGGTTGCTGTCTAATTACTCCAATCGGCGCGCTTGCAAAGCGCGCCTACCACATACACATTAGAAAAACGTCAAATACGGTTTTTCGTTTATCTCCCGCCATAATAAGACTGCAAGTTCGCGGGCGTGATAATCGCCCCACATCGAAGCCTCACCACACGGGACCTTCCTGCCCTCTGGCACATAATCCCATCCATTCGGACGGTGATATACCGAATGCAACAGCAACCCTTGATGTGTATCGGATTCCGAGAGATACGGTTCGGCAAAGAGAGTTTTGGCTACGGTTAAACCGGCTTGGTAATAGGAATCTCCAGCTTCAGACTCACCGTGTTTTCTGAGATAGTTACCAAGTCGAATCAATCCTTGTGCCGCAATTGCAGCGGCGGAACTATCTACAGGTTCAAGATCGTTATATGGGTCGGCAGGTGCTGCCAAATAATCACCGAGTTCAACCAGACCAGGTGCGCCAGTATCCCAGTACGGGATCCCATCTTGTGCTGTGTTTTCAATATAGAAATCGGCGGTGGCTTCCGCTGCCTTGCGTATATGCGCTGTTGCCAAATCATATCCGCCGTAAGGTTCAAGTTCCTCGGCAGATAACGTATCAAAAAACTCCAGCTGCTCGGCGTAACCTGTAACAATCCATGCAAGTCCACGTGTCCACGTTGTAAACGGTGAATAGCCCTGCTGTGTGCTCGGACAACGGTAGTTCCCATCGTTCGTATTGAAGATAGATTCATGCACCACCCGTCCCCGTATGTCATAAGCATCGCGTCCTTCGCCGTAGTAGACGTTATAGTTCGCTGTCGTCTGCGAATGTTGAAGCAGACGTTCCAATAGCGGAATAGCAACATCGCCTTCACCCATCAGCACTGCGCCGAGTGTATGTCCAAGTCCTAAAACCCGTAGCGAACGAATCGTGTCTGAAAAAAGCGAATGCGGTCCGTTGAAAGAGGCAATATATCCCGTCCCGTCTTTAATTTGCGTCCAGCGACTCGCTTGTACGGCAGCGGAGGCTTTCAGTGCGAGTTCATAGAAATGCATCTCGCCATCGTTCCACGGAATCACACCGTCCCGCATCAAACGGCGGAGGTTGCCATAAGTCGAAACATTATTGAAACCGTGGTCATGCACACCGATGTGTGTCACGTGCGGTGCCATCTTTTCAATCGTGTTCTGCCTACCGATTTCAAGGAATTGCTCATCGCCAGTAGCATCAAATTGGAGGATCGCAGAGCCGAATTGGAACCCTTGTGTCCATTCCGTCCAGCCGCGTGTTGTGTAGGTCCCAGCGACGGTAAAAACGGGGGTGCCTTTTTCAGGGAGCCATGTGTCCTCAATGGCTAAAATTTTTTGACCTGAGTATTCAAAAAGTCTTTCAATTTGAGGCTTCAGATCGGTGGGACGTAATGAATGGTTTACTTGCATTGGGCTATGATTGCCTCCTCAGTTAGATTGTTGGGTTTTGCTATGTCTGTTTCTATGAATAGACCATTGAAAAGCGGTACTTTCTTGATAGACTTGAGGTTTCTTGGTCATTCACCGCTCTACCCAACGGACGACGGTGACTGTGTGTCTTTATATCGTTCACAAATCACTTGGATGAGATTGGTTGTGGATTTACCGGGGACGTTCAAACCGACGACAACCTTACCGCCGTTTGCCTCAACGACATCCTTTTCAATGAGTTGCTCCAGTTTATAGTCTCCCCCTTTAACGTGAATGCTGGGCTTAAGCTCAGAAAGCAAATCAATGGGTGTTAATTCTGGAAAGATGACGACGTAATCGACACATGCCAACCCTGCCAGCATCTCTGCGCGTTCTGCTTCAGGCACAAGCGGACGGTTTTCGCCCTTGAGCTGCCGCACCGAACTATCACTGTTGACCGCTACCACAAGCATATCTCCAAGCTGGCGCGCCGCCTGCAGATACCGGAGATGTCCCAGGTGTAGCACATCAAAACAACCGTTGGTCGTGACAACGGTCTTACCTTCAGTTTTCAGTTGCTGCAGAACAGATGCGAGTTCGCTCCGATGATAGATTTTTTGGTTCCACATTTTCTATCTCCAGCGTTTTGACAATGCTACTCCAAGTCGCGAAGTGCTTTTTCAATGTCAGCTTTGAGACTTGGATCTATACTCAGACGGATCTTCACATTTTCGGAGTCTATTTCCTTGCGAGTCGACCTTGAGGTGCTTTTTGGCTGTTGTAAGAGTTTCAAGGCAGTTTTGAGGTCTGTTTTTGCCTCCGAAGTACGCTCCAGGGCAGCATTTGCGACACCTCGATCGTAGTAAAATTTAGCATGATTCGGTTCCAACTGGATAGCCTTACTATAGTCCACAATGCTATCTATATTGTTACCCTGAGCCGATTTTACTTTACCTTGAATGTTATAAGCCATAGCAAGAACAGTATCCCCTGGTTTCAAGCGAATCGCCGCGTTGCAGTCTTCAATCGCACCTCTATTATCACCCAAATCAAACTTCGTGTTTCCGCGATTAACATACGCTAAAGCTAGAGGATCGTCCTTCGGTTTTAGGCGAATAGCCGTATTATAGTCTTCAATCGCGCCCTTCTTATCTTCTAAAGCAGATTTCGCAACACCACGATTGACATAAGCTGAAGCCAGAAGATCATTCTCTGGTTTTAGGCGAATAGCCGTATTATAGTCTTCAATCGCGCCCTTCTTATCTTCTAAAGCAGATTTCGCAACACCACGATTGACATAAGCTGAAGCCAGAAGATCATTCTCTGGTTTTAGGCGAATAGCCGTATTATAGTCTTCAATCGCGCCCTTCTTATCTTCTAAAGCAGATTTCGCAACACCACGATTGACGTAGGGCCCAATATGGGCTGGATCAAGACGGATCGCCATGTTATAATCTTTAATGGCACCCTCCTCATCTTCTAAGTTAGACTTTGCAATACCGCGACTAGAGTAGACATAAGTATAATCTTCACCCAGGCGAATAGCGGTATTATAGTCTTTGATAGCCCCCTCAAAATTACCTAACTTTTTTCTTGCATCTCCACGGCTGATATAGGCATCAGCAAAATCTGGTGCGAGACGGATAACCGCATCATAGACTTTGATAGCATTCTTAAATTCGCCGCGACCCGCCGCATCCACCGCACTATAGTAGCGGATGAGAGGTTCCTCACGCCATTTTTCTATAGGTTTTACTTGCGTCGGTATGTCTTTAAGTAATTCTCGGAGATAATTTGAAGGAATCGCGTAGCCGGCACCAACTCTATACCCTTGGAATGTAATGCCTATCACATCTCCATGAACATTTAAGACGGGTCCACCACTATATCCTTCACGATTGTTCCTCGCTCTGAAGTCAAGGAAATTGGGAGTGGTACGACTAATTCGACCTACTGAAACATCGCCTTGCAAGAATTTACCATCCTGAACCGGGTTGCCAATGACTATAATTCTATCATCCTTCTCCACTATCCCACTATCGCCGAGTGAAAGAACGTCTGCGTCTTCACCGACCATCTTTGCAACCTTTAAGATAACCAAATCCCGTTTCGGATCACTCGCCATGACCCCTTCAATAGTGTACCATGTCGGTTTGTTCACCAATTTAGCAATGCTGACAGCACCATCAAAGGACTTCTGGTTGATAACGTGAACGTTGGTGGCAATTATATCTTGCCCGATGAAGAATCCACTGCCTGATGATGGTGATCCTTCAACACTTAAACTCCCTATTTGTACGGTGGCTGCTTTACCAATTTTCGCAATTTGATCAAGATCCGGTCGCGCTGAGACTTTTTCGCTTCGCGTCGTTTGGTGTTTGACGCTTGAAGCACAAGATAGGAAAACTCCTAATGCAAAGCATCCTACCAACGCTAATACTTTTTCCGCAAATTTCATCCAGATGTCCCCTTGTCTGTTTTGCTTGTTAATCTAAACCCCTTTATCATATAAGTCCGATGTAATATTACAACACAAACACACAAATTGTGTTAACTTCAAGCGTTAATAGTCTATCACGCATTGGGCTGTTTGGCAAGTTTTTCCACATTGCACAATTCCGAACTTTGTGCTACAATGAAGAGGAAACTGTAGTAAAGAAATTATGCCCATCAGGAGAGAAAATATGACGGAGAAAAAAGAAATTGGACACCGCGGACTGCCTATCTGCACGCTCGGCGCGGACGGACACGGTAAAACAACATTGACAGCAGCAATCGCGAAAGTCGTCGCGAGAATCGGAGCGATTCACACAAACGGAGACAGCGATTTTGAAGCACAACCCCCAATCAGTCACCCAATCCGAGAAGGCGTTGGCATCGCCTACCGGGCAATCGTTTATGAAACCAGCGGTAAACTCTATACACAAATTGACTGCGAAACACACCTTGATGTCGTCAAAATGCTTGTCAGCGGCTCACCGCCAATTCAGGGCGCAATTTGGGTCGTGAATGCAGTCGAAGGGGTCACACCCGACGCTGAGGCACATCTCCGACTCGCAAGCCAGATGCATTTTCCAACAGTGCTCTCCTTCCTCAACACAGACGATATTTCAAAAGACGATGAACTTTTAGACATCTGCCAAGAGGAAATGAACGAACTGCTGAGTGCGTGTGGATGGGATGCGGAAACCGCACCGATAATCGTTGGTGATGCCCGCAAGGCATTAGAATACAAGGGCAACAAAATCACCTCCGCACAATGGCAACCGATTGTTGATCTTATCTTCGCGATGAACCGTGCAATGCCCACACCCGCGGATACCGCACGTTTACCGCTCATCATGCCTATTTACGAAATCACTGAAGAAACGGACGAGAGTGTATCCGTGCGTGGGGACATTGTACAGGGGCAACTCGCTGTTGGGCAAGCGGTAGATATTGTGGGTAAGGGTGATAGGATCAAGACACGGGTTCTCAGCACAAGGGAGGATGAAGTATGCGTCGAATCTGAACCCGACTGGTTGTCCGTTGGGCAGGTGCTTTGCACACCGAAGACGATTAAATCGCATTCCGAATTCACTGCGATTATTTATCTACTTACACACGAAGAAAGCGGCACACACATCCCACTTATCGAAAATGACAGACCTGACATTTACCTATGGGGTGTTGATATACCGGCGCACCTAAAACTTCCGCCAGAACTCTCCCTTATTACACCGGGTGCTTATGCCCATGTAGCACTCACACTCGATTTACCTTTGGTGATGGAGGTCGGTACCCGATTTGAGGTGAAGAAGATGGGCGTACGAATCGGATTCGGTGTTGTGACTGGCATGGCGTGATTTCTAACGGGCGGCAACGATTGCGTCACAAAGTGTGAGGTCACCGGTATAGAGCGCGCGCCCTATAATCGCACCACTGGCACCGATGTCTTTCAAAGCGGTTACATCAGTAAGCGATGTAACTCCGCCCGAAGCAATCACATCCGCAGATACAGCATTGATAATATCAGTAGTCGCGTCAACATTCGGTCCCTTGAGCATTCCATCGCTCTTGATGTCGGTGTAAATAAGCGTTTGCACTTCTGCCATCTCCACAGCAAATTCAACAGCAGACTTTTGAGAGACCTCCAACCACCCTTCTGTCGCGACCATTCCGTCTTTGGCATCAATACCCACTGCGATACGCGCACCGTATTCGGCACACGCTTGTTTCACCAGATCCGGCTGTTTGAGCGCAACCGTGCCTAAAATCGCGCGGTCCACACCTAATCCCAAAACCGCTTCCAACCGCTCCATACTGCGGATACCACCACCGAGCTGGACAGGAATATCAAGCGCAGAGACAATCTCGCTGACAATATGGAGGTTCGCCGATTCACTCTGAAATGCGCCATCCAGATCCACGAGATGCAAGTATTCCGCACCTTCGGCTTGCCACTGTAATGCCATTTCTATAGGTGCGTCCGAGAAGACCGTCTCTTGTGAGGCAATACCCTGGACCAAATTTACACATTTTCCACCCCGAAGATCTATTGCGGGTAGTATATACAAAGTCTTTCCCTTCCGTGGTTGACGGCACAACGGCGTGTGCCTACTACTTGGTTGACGGCACAACGGAGTGTGCCTACTACTATTCGTCTCGGAAAATGCCGAGCAATTTCAATTGGACGATTGAGATAACTGCAATAATGAAAAAGAGGACCCAGCCGATTGTCGCTGCATAGCCGAGGCGCATAAACTGAAACCCGTTTTTGTAAAGATACATGACGATCGTTGAACCTGCATCCGCCGGTTCACCACCGTTTGTCAAAATGAAAGGTAGATCAAAGAGTTGGAGCGAACCGATCATCGAAACGACGAAAACGAAGGCGATCACCGGTCGCAATGAAGGAAGCGTGACGTGGATAAACGCCTGCCACCAGTTGGCACCGTCGACTGCTGCTGCTTCATATAACTCCTGTCGGATGCCCTGTAAACCGGCTAAAAAATAGATCATATTGAACCCTGCCCACTGCCAAACGCCTGTCAAAATAACCGCTGGCATCACATAGTTCTCCTCGTTCAGCCAACCGATCTCTTTGCCAAAGAGGACAAATTCTTGGTTCACCAAGCCTGCTCGCTGATCGTAGACGAGGTTGAAGATAATCGCAACGAAGACACCAGCGACCAGAACGGGTGCGAAAAAGGCGAGACGTAGGAAATTTTTCCCTCTGACGAACTTGGAGTTGAGCAAAATCGCTAAGAGTAAGGCGATCGGCAATTGGAGAGTGAGCGTGCCCACTGCGAAATAGGCGGTGTTCCGAAGGGATTTCCAAAAAATTGGGTCGCGAAACAGGTCCGTGAAATTACCAATGCCGACAAATATTCGGCTCTGGAAACCGCGCATCTCATACAGGCTCATAACGAGCGACGAAACGAGCGGATACCCCATAAAAATGACGAAGAGCAGGTAAAACGGGGCAATAAAGAGATAGGGTGCTATTTTCTGTTGTTGATTCCAAAACGGGTTTGTTGTACGTTTCCTATCCATAAAAGCTTTCTTTAAAGCGCACAGGGCAAGAAAATTACATCTCTCCCCATCTGCCTGTATCCTTCGCAATAAGGGCGCGCACCTTCTCAGCAAGATCGGTCAAGGCTTCTCTCGGTGTCTGTTTTTCTGTAACAGCCGCGAAGATGGCATCGTTGAGTAAATCTGCTCCTTCCGACCAATACGGATTCTGATAACGTGGCGGTAAATCGGGTGCTAACTGGATGAACAATTCCCCAAGCGGTTGTCCACCCAAGTAGACATCCGGTTCTTTGAAGATAGGCGCATCCCACGCCGATTTGAGAGGCGGAATAATCCGCGTTGTCTCATATCGGTTGACGAGACCGGGTCTATCAAAATAGGTAAACTTGAGAACTTCCCACGCGAGATCCGGGTTTTCGCACTGCTTGGTCATCCCGATCATCGTGCCACCGCGTGTTGTGGTTCGTCTACCACCGGGGGACCACGCGGGCATACCGATCGCCTTCCATTTACCGGACATCTGCGGGACCTGACTTTTGAGAATGCCCACGTACCAATCTGGTGCCAGAATAGAGAGAATCTTGCCATCCTGCATGGCGGCGAAATTACTCGGATCACCGTGCCACGTTCCATATACAGGGGTGGCAATCTTATGTTCGTTGAACAACGCCGTAAAAAACTCCAACGTCTCAATCGCGAGTTCACTGTCGATAATGACGTTGCCCTCTTCGTCGAAAAATCCGCCGCCCTGTTGAAGGAGTAGACTGAAATAGTCGCTCTCCGTGCGCCGATCTAACACGATTGCGTACTGGTCAACCTCACCATCGCCATCAAGGTCACGAGTCGCTTTTTTCCCAGCGGCGATGAAATCATCCCACGTTTCAACCTCCGTCATCTCAACGCCTGCAGCTTTAAAAAGGTCATCTCGATAAAGCAGTACAACGGGGTGTAAGTCGTGTGGGATACCAAAAATCTTGCCTCGGTAGGACCAAGGGGTGAATCGGCTGACGACTAATTTCTCCATCCAGCCTTCGCTTTCCAAACGCGGGCGGAGATCGACAAAACCAACTTCGTCAATCGCTCCCTTGAGGAATCGACCGATGGATGTAATCTCCACCTCAACGAGATCAGGGGCACCGAAATTGGACAACATGGCGGCGAGGAGTTTATCGTGCATTGTGCCACCGAAATTGATAAGTTGGACGTTAACCCCAGGATTCTGTGCCTCAAAAATAGGGACGCGCGCTTGGTATTCCTCATAATGGGTGTTCGCAAAAATCCAAAATTCAAGATTCTCACCTTCCTCCTCGGAACGTCCGAAGATGAAAAGGGTAGAAATAAGAAATAGAATTAGCATTACCATCGGTCCTTTACCGAGTGGAAAGCTTTCAGAATCAATAGGCAGACGAAACATAAAAACTCCAATTACAAAATTACTTGACTTTTGCACACGTAACGATTAAAATTTATCAGAACACGTTCTTTTTATCAACAAACTTTTTATTGCAACAGCGTATCACGGTTTGGAGAGATAGCATTTCTATAGCGATGCCTTTTCGCAAAATATGTTAAAATGGAGGATAATTTTACATGCCCACTTATGAGTATAAATGTCTCGTCTGCGACAACCGATTTGAGCAGTTTCAGGGCATTACTGCCCCCGCACTTGAGGAGTGTCCGGAGTGTAACGGCAAAGTGAAACGGCTCATCGGCGCAGGCGCAGGCTTGATCTTCAAAGGCTCTGGGTTCTACACGACAGACTATCGAAGCGAAGGCTACAAAGAATCGGCGAAGAAGGATAAAAACGAGTCATCAGACAAAACCACTTCATCGGATAAAGGCGAAAAAAAAGAAAAGAAGACGGATACGAGTAGCGAATCGAAGAGCAAATCCACCGATTAGAACCGAGCGAACCCGTATTATAGGGCGAGGTTCCACACCTCAGCTCGGTTACCTTTTTAGTTTCGGCACAATGGCGTGTGCTTACTACTTTTACAGTTTCGGCACAACGGAGTGTGCCTACTACTTTTACACGGAGACGCTGTGCACAATCACAGGCACGACCATCACCACCATAACGACGATGGGCACGGGCATAGCCACCAAACACATCTTCAGAAGAAATTTAAGTTTGCTGTACTTGTCACGTTCTGTGTCTTCCTCGGTGAACTCATCGGCGGTATCTGGTCGGGCAGTCTCGCACTGCTAAGCGATGCGGCACATGTCATGTCGGATGTGTTCTCGCTGTTGATTAGTTGGCTCGCAATTTATCTCTCAACACGTCCGGCCACCTCATCGCGGACTTATGGGTATCACCGCGCAGAAGTTTTCGCTGCGTTTGTCAACGGCGTGACACTCATCGGCATCTCCGGCTGGATTTTCTACGCAGCATATCAACGTTATACATCACCGACAGAGATAAAAGTAACAGGAATGTTTGTTGTGGCGTGTCTCGGTTTTCTGGGGAATCTTCTCATCTTATGGAAGCTGCATGGTGAGAGTCATGGAAACCTCAATGTTCGGAGCGCGATGCTTCATGTCATAGGCGATACGCTCTCCTCCGTTGCTGTTGTCATCGGCGGTGCGATTATCTTCTGGACAGGATGGTACCCGATTGATGCGTTGCTTAGTTTCCTGATTGGCGGGATTATTCTTTTTGGGGCGGTGAATGTGACGAGAGAAGCCGTGCATATTCTGCTGGAAAACTCGCCACGGAACGCAGACGCACACACCGTCGCGACCCATCTTTGCAGTTTAGATGCAGTCAAAGATGTCCACGACATGCACATCTGGTCGTTGTGTTCCAACTACTCTGCGCTGAGTGCACATGTCGTCGTCGATGAAAATACAACCTTAGCTCCTGACCGGATCCTTGAACAGATCAACACCGAATTGCAAACACACTTCGGCATCAGCCACACGACTGTACAGTTAGAGCAGGTCGCGTGCGCACAAGCAGGAAATCTCCTGTGCAACGCCCAACACTCATAGTTTTGCTAACTGTGCTCCGCCTTTAAACGATGTGCCTTCCGAATCAGGTCAGCATCCTTCGCAAACTTTTGTGTCGCCTTAACCAACCCATCTACATGCGATACCATATCCTTCTCCACTTGCACAATCCGATCCATCAGATACGGTTGATCGCTCTGCTCAATCGCCTTTCTCATGATAGAAAGCAGGTGCATATAGATAGTATCCGCCTCGCTACCCTCAATTGCGATCGCAATATGGAACGCTTCATCAAGTGAAATGTCCCCACTGTCGACTTTCTGTTCGTGGGCATCCAGCGCGTCCGTAATTTGTTGAACTGGGAGATCCGATAACTCTGTCACAGGTGAATCAATTCCGAAGGCATCAACACACAAAGACCGCCCGAAATCCACGAGGATGTGGTGCTGCCACTCCTCTGTACTCATCTGTTCCCAAAACCGCGCGATCCGTTCATCAACACTCCCCAAACGCAGCGAAAGGGAAGCATAGAGTTTCGCTTGCCGCAGTTCAATGTCTTGACAAAGATTAAAAAGCTCTCCGAGTGTCAAGTGTTTCTCCTTTTAAAGGGATAGGTACACGCCGCTGTAATGAACAAAGTTCCATACCGCCGCTGGCGAGGTTTGAAACCTCGCCAGCGAGGAGGCTGCATAAGTTCTACGAAATATGAAGCGGCAAAGTAATCGCTGTTCCCGATTGCATACTCCGCGTGACCGCCTCCGTAAACTCCATGTATTTCACACCCGTCTCAAAGTCGGTGTGCGTGATAACCTCTCCACCACGGATCGCGTTCACAAACTCTTCCTCGACTCGCCACGCACCAGCCTCTGACGCAGGAATGTCGATCTCTGTCAATTCAGTGTCGTCTTTCTGACCACCGTAGAGTTTATTCCCGGAAAAACGCAAAGTCCCGTTGCTACCGAAGATATAAACCTCCGGCGCGCCTGCTAATCCGGCAACGTTAGAAACTTGTATATGGAGTTGTGCGCCGCACGCCAGATCCCCAACGACATCAATATGTTCAGGAATCCGCACAGAACGCATCACACCGTTAGCATCCGGACGCATTTTGACGAAGGTCTTACCCATCGCCATAATCCGCGTCGCCTCTCCTATCCAACGTATCAATGCCTCGTACCAGATCCCCATGCTCATAATATTCAGACCGCTGAGGTCAAAATCTTGTCGCCACTGGAGCGGTGCTTCGCTGTCCAAAAATGCACCACCTGCGCGTGCTTCCACGGCGAGTACGTCCCCGATATAGCCCTCAGCGATGAGGCGTTTTATGGTGTTATCCACCCGCAGCGTCATCGGCGACGGGACAATCTGCGCGATGAGATGTGTTTTCTGACGCGATACTTCTCGCATCCTATGTGCTTCTCCGGCGTTCATCGCCATCCGTGCCTCGCACATCACGTGCTTATCCGCCTCAAGTGCTGCGACGGTCGCGCGGCAGTGCATATAGGGCCATGTCCCAATGACGATTGCATTGGTATCAGGGTCAGCGATGGCATCCTGCCAATTGCCGTAGGTTTTCGGGATGCCGAACTGGTCTGCCACCCGTTGTGAGGATTCCTGACTCCGATTGCAGACACCTACGATCTCAACGCCTTCGATTGCTTGCAGTCCTGGAATATGTCGTGATGTTGTGTTGCCACCTGCGCCGATAATACCGACTCGAATTGTGTCTTGTGCCACTTATTTTGCTCCTTCCATTTTTTGTGTCGCACGCTCCATCTTAGCAGAAATCGGGGAAAATGTCAAGCGGTAATTTTTAGTCACTCTAAGTCATTCAGTTCCATCATAATTTTGACTTTTCGCTAATCACCTCTTTGCTGTAGAAGCGACCTTCCAGTCTCAATTCCTCACCTAAAACTTGACATCTAACAAACCTAATGGTATACTCTTAAAAGAATCATATTGAGACTGCCTGCCCTCGCACCAGCGGTTGCCAAGGAGGTCATGACAGATGAAATCTGAAGAGAGAACGAGGCTCACAATAGACAAACTTATTACTTGCGATGCTGAAATTATGAGCGGCACGCCGGTATTCAAAAACACCCGCGTTCCAATAAAAAACCTGATTGACTATTTGGAGACCGGAGAAAGCCTTGATGATTTTCTGGAGGATTTTCCATCTGTCAGTCGTGAGCAAGTGGTACAGACGTTAAAATTAGCGCGGAAGGGACTTTCCATATAGGCTTATGCGGATTCTTCTTGATGAATGCTTGCCGAAAAAATTGAAGGCAGAATCCCTCGACTACATAATTTTCACTGCTAAGAAAGCTGATAGAAGAAATATTGCCTAATCTAACATTTCTGCCCTGAAGTGCCTACTGCAATCCAGATAATGAATTCATAAGTTCTGCCAGTTGCTGCCAAACTTCATCAATCCTAGTTCCCCATTCGTTGATACGTTCATACCATCTCATTATTTGATCGAGTGTTAGTTTGGATTGGATTGTATCTTGATTGTCTATAATTTGCTTCAGGATTTTCATATCCTCAGATTCCATGAGAACCTTTACTTTATAGACAGATTGTTTCATCTCATCTATCCCTAGATCGTCCTTAAGAGTTCTATATAGGTAAAGATGAGTCTCAAGCAGTTCTTCCGAATAGTTTAGACAGTATTCGAGTCCTAGCTTGTTCCTTTCCTCCCACTCATTTGAATATATAAGGGCTTCGGATGCGACTAAATATTGTTTTACTATGTCTGAGTCTAGGTAATTTTCCGTTAGTTTGATGTAAGCCTCTGCGTCTTCTACGGCAGATTCTAAGCCGTTTATGGCTTGTTTCAAACCACTTTTTAATACTTGGTCCAGACACTTTGTCGCTTCCTCACAATACTGTTTGGACAAGGAGGACTTCGCAAGTGACTCTGATGCTTTTAAGTATTGACCTAACTTGTCTAAGGTTATACTGTCTTCTAAAGACAAGCCTGACTGATTCATCTTTCTGATCTCCTTTGCATAAAGTAAACATCAAATCGGTTACTTATGCATATAGACTCTGTAAGGAATAAAAAGGATAGTAAAATTTTCACGATAAAAGACCAAAAGGCTTTGATTTCTGATGGATCTGCTGGTCCCAAACATCTCGCCGCGACAAAATTGTTTCGCATTCACCTAAACCTCCGACTTCTTCCCACCGTGAATGCTCGGCTCTTGGGATAGCATTTTCCGAAGCAGTGCAAGCCCTTCATGTACATCAGGACGCTCCGCCTCCGTAATGCCAAGTACCTCTGATAACAACAACCGATCCAACTTATGACGCGTTGGATCTGTATCCATCTGATGAAAAGCGCGCAGCTCTCTGTCCTTCAACGCGTTAAAAATCTGTTCCGCGTTCACCAATCCATCAGCGGAGAGCCTGCGGACATCCAAAGTCGGCATCGCATCAAAGGCAGCACGACTCATTTTCCCGCGCCCCTGCTGTTGTGTACCGCTATGCATCCAATGCGTAAGCAAGCCAAAAGTTGAATTGCACCACAACGTCCACGCATACTCGTATTTTTCGTCCGTGAAGCAAACGTTAGGGATTAAGGCAATGCCGAGTGCCTTTTCTTCCGTGAACATCACTGCTAACGAATTCGCATTAAACTGCAATTCCATATTATAGTGCGTTCGACTATTCAATTTCAAAATTCGCTGAACTTTTTCGTCCGAATTTGGGCGCGGGCGCGCGTGAGAATCTGGGGCGACAAGCATCGTTCGTTGGGAATCCGAAAGCACATGCCATAAGGCTGGATACTGTGCGGTGTCCGGACAACCTTTTTCTACATCAAACGCTCCTCTACCACCGCCACCGTATATGTCCTTTGGGCCTGCCCCGAGTGTCCCAATTTCTGACGCGGGACAACATGGAAATTCAATAGCGTCTCTCTGACGTGGAAGCCGTATGTATCCGTTCGCGAGATGGTATGCAGCTTGAACGGCAACCATATCTTTCACGCGGGAAACAGCCCAACCCGTATCGCTCAGGACAAGCGGTGCTGAGATAACCTGCCCTATACTCGCATCGCCTATCATGAGGGGATCCCCCCCGGCCAGGCTGTCTCCAAGATGGCGGATGGTCTTAGGTTTCTCACGAATCTGCTTTGCGACTTCCAATGCCTCCAATTCACCCTCAGGAGAGCGCGTCAGACAGACGAACGTTCCGTGCCCTGTGTTCTTACCTACGCCTTTTGTTGCGACAACGAGACACTCTGCCATCCCCGTATCTGCCGAGAACGCGCTTTTCTCGATGCTCGCATCCGCGATCGTGACGACAAGCACATCGCGATATTCTTCTGTCCATAACTTCCGTACCTTGTACCAACTACTGCCAGTGATAGCCGTTGCGGGTAGCACAAATGCCATCTTGCCGTTTCGCTTTAGCATCCTGTCGGCGAGGTCGACGAAGTGTGCCCCCAGCCCTGTGTTATTGCCTGTGAGCTGACATTTCTGAGCTCTGAGCGAATCTCGCATTGCTGCCGCTGCCTTCTTGTCACCGAAAATGCTCTTTGGTACATTTGCGTTATTATCACCTGTTCGGGTATACGGTGGATTCTGGATAACGATGTCAAATTCGCCATGTCTGAATGCATCCCTAAGGTCAGTCGCTTCAGATCCGTGTCCAGCGGCGGTTTCTGTTGTATCTAATGCCAACGGCAGTGTCCCCGCAGGATCACTGAGGAGGTTAAGGGCACCGATAGCGTAAAGTCCATCTGCACGCGGGGTGCCGTAAGGCATTGTGTGGATACGCGTGCCACCGATGCGGACATCAGGATAGGTGCTAGCAATGATAGAGGCGGTCAGGTGTGCTGCGTTCGGTAAGATGTCACACCCAACGAGATTATTCTCCATCATGTACTGATGGATGGTTTTTCCTTCACCGCCTGCCTGCTCGTAAAGCATCAGCAGGCGTTGATAAACACCGTTGAGGAGTGAACCGGTACCGCAAGCGAAGTCCGCGATTTTTAGTTTTTTTGGATCTCCCTTGAGTTCCGGTAACACGAGGGCACAGAGAAGTGCAGAGGATTCGGGACGGGTATAATTCGCCTTGAGGATTTTCCGATTGTCAATGAGTTTCTGGAACACAATTCCAGCGAGTTCATGTTCTTGCGCAAGTCCCATCCTCTCTAATTCACGGGCGGTATCTCGCAGGACACTTAAAATCTCGCCGACGAGTTTGTCGTCGGCTGCGAGCGTCTGAACGAGATTGTAAGCGACGTTAAAAATCGGGGCATAGTTAACCTTTTTAATTTCTCGCCACGCGCGGAGTACTTCGTCTGAATTGAGTTGTCCGTAATCGGCGGTGAGTTCACTGAGCGACGGGACTGCTTCTAAATCTGGTGTGCGGGCAAGGGAACTTTGGAACACAAGAGCGTTGCTGATAATCAGCATCGCCATTTGTGTTGTCTGTTCGCCGGGTTCCTGGACAAGGAGTTCTCCTATCCTTTCACCGATATGCGGTCGGTCTTGAATCGCGCTATTGACAATGACAGCGGCACGGTGAATGCCGTTTTCCAACACCTCGGCGGCTTGCTCAATCTTCGTGATGGGTGTTGACCCGATGCGGATAGCAGTTGCGATGTCGGCAATGCTGCCGTGAAGCCATCCTTTTTTGGGAAATCTGTGAGGTTCGTCAACACTGAGCAGTGCATAAGCGAAATCGTATGACGCTTCTAAATTTTCGCGGATTTCGTCGCGTGGCATCGTGCGGAATCTCTGTGGAAGGCGGATCACTATTGCGCTGGCAATTGTTTCGCCTGTTGTGCGGAGGGTCTTGCCCAAGTAATGTTCGCTTGCCTGTTTTTCACCTGTTTCATTGGGACCGCGTTTGTAGTCGATTTTCACCTCAACTGCCATCGGATATCGCTCAACTGTACGGATGATCACATCGGGTTTCCTCTGATTTTCGAGGAGTGGTTTTGTCGTCTGCTCATAAATGCGCCATGTGGCACTCATCGGCATCAGGATTTCGACGAATAGGGTGGTGATGGTGTCTTCACTGTTGGTGGGTTGTCGGTTCATAGGTTCTCTTATACGAGTAAAAAAGAAATGCAGAGACTTCCTTTCGTAAATTAATGGTTTCAATTGCAATATCAATTCTGCTTAACATTATTATAGCATATCTGGCAAATAGATGTCAATTGAATAGATGGAATTAATACACATGCCGCCCCGCTGGGGCTAAAGATTGTGGTGGTGTGTTTTCTACAAACATACTGAAAAAATACCCAAGCAAGTAAACCCGACAAGACTAAAGAAGTACCGTGTTGGGTTTCAATCCATAGGTATCAATTAGCAGAAGAGGTTTCCTGCACCACAGGAATGACATAACTTCGAATCTGCACGCCGTCCACAACTTCCGTCTGTACGCCCCGTTCTGGCTTCCTGCGATGATCAAAGACGACGTAGTACCCCTCGCTGACTCCTTCCGTTTTGAGATAAGTAGCGAGTTGTTTCTTCCCTGCCTCATAACGGACGTTGCCTCTCCAAATCTTTGTTTCAACAATGTATTTCTGCTGCTTGTGAAGGATAAGGAGATCCATCTTACCCGCGCCTGTTCCGACTTCAAAAGACATGACCCCTCCCACTGCCTTGACAAACGAGTCGAGGTAGGTAAGGAGGAGGTGTCTACCTACATATTCTTGTGGAGTTTCTGGAACCTGTAGAATCTTGAAACCTACGCGTGTGATAAAATCTCGAAAGTTATCAAGGAGGCGGTCGATCTCAAGTTGTCCTCCGGGGGTGAGGTAACTGTGGAATCCGTTGCTATTGTCTTCCGCGAAGTAGTCTCGTTCTAATCCGTTCACGGTTGGCGTGAACGCTTCTATGATGCAATGCAGATAAATCGGGTTAATAATCTCACATTTTCCATCTGTGCCTTTGACGATAACCCCATAAGTGGCGAGTTCACTGATGAGCGGATCACGTGGATTGAAGCGTACCCCCTCCTCGTACGACATGATGTCCATGAGGAGCGTTTCAAAGCGGCGATCCCTGCGGATATTTGTCACGAGGTGTGTCAGGTTGGTATTATCTTCCCCAAGCAGTTGTTCATAAGCTTTTACAAAGTGTGCCATCGTAATGGTGTTCGTTTTGGGAATGTCGAGTTCCTCAGTGAGAATTTGTGCGGTGCGGTTTACAAGAAAGGGTTGCCCGGCGGTCTGTGTGTGAATAGATTTCACGACCTCAGGAACGAAGGCTTGTCCGACTTCTTGGGTATACTGTCCGAAGAGCTCACCTACCTGCTCAAGGGTGAAATTGGGCAAATGAAGTTCATCTTGGATATTAAAGGGTGAGATGGATCGGTCATAATCAAGCTGCATTATACTTTTGACACCGACGATACCGACACTGTGCGGGCATAGAAACATATCAGACAGGTATATGTGACGAAGTGTATAAAGAAAATCACTCACAAGGCTTTGAGGAATGCCATCAAACTCATCAATGAGGAGAACGACCCGCTGCTTACCAAGCAAATTTCCAAGTCGTTCAAAGAACGTCACCATTGAAAAAGCATCTGTCAGTTGTGTGCTCTCTAAAAATTGTGTTAGTGCTGTGGAAGGAACCTCGCCGCGTTCTTGAAAAACAAACTGGATCTGCCAACGCATCATTTGGTAAAGCCGCTCATAAAAAGTGGCAGCAGAAGTGTTACGCTGTATTTGAAAATCTATTTGAATGGGAAAGTAGGTTGGATCCTCGGCTGTGAGCGTAGCGAGTGCCCATCGAAAGAAGGTTGTCTTTCCAGTTTGGCGCGGCGCAAAAAGAACGATGTACCGTCCCTCTTTAATGCGGTTGATGAAGTCTTTAACCTCTGCTGTGCGGGCAACAACATAGTGCTGGTCCGGCCGCACAGTGCCTCGGGTTCCAAATGTTCTCATTTCTCCCTCCTTGTGCTTAACACGCCCGCTATTCATTATACTGCATCCAAAGGCAATTATCTATAACTACCACATCACCGTACCACCGGTGTTGATATCCTGCCCCGTCATGTTAGCGGAATCATCTGAGGCGAGGAACACTGCCAACGCAGCAGCATCCTCAGATCCTGAACCTTTATCGCTATAGCCCTCATCCGAGCACCATCTCCCGGCGATGACGCTCTTCGGGTTCGTCTGTTTATATCGCTCACGCAACGCGTCTTCATCAAAAGGTTTGTTCATGTACTCCGCTCTGCCCCTCGCGAGTTCCAGGCTTCTCTCCAAGTGCCAACCCGGACAGATGGCGTTGACGGTGATATTGTAACGTCCGACATCGGCAGCGAGTGTGCGCGTGAAACCGATAACTCCCATCTTAGAAGTCGCATAAGGTGCCCTATGCGAAAGCGGCTGTTTGCCTGTTCCAGAACTGAAGTTTATGATTTTTCCGTATTCCTTTCGGATCATCTCCGGTAGGACGGCTTTAGAACAGATAAACAACGAATCGAGGTTAACCTCAAGTGTGCGCCGCCATTCCTCCAAAGACATGTCCCAGACATCCTTCGTTGGTCCAGCAATGCCGACAACATTGGCGAGGATATCGACGGTGCCGAATTTCTCGATGGTGGCAGCGACCATCTCATCGACGGGTGCTTCTTGCGAAACATCGGTCTCAAAACAGATGACATCTCCACCAGCGGCTCTAATCTCTGAACCGACCTTTGCCTCTAACGCTTGCACAGGAATAACATCACAGATGGAAACCGCTGCGCCTTCCTTTGCGAATCTCCGCGCGACTGCTTCCGCGTGCCCTCTGGCAGCACCCGTTACGATTGCGACTTTGCCCTCTAATCTGCCCATGAAAAACTTTCCCCTTGTTTGCGAATGAAAATAGACATAGTGTGTTAACAGCATAGCAGAGGAAGTCGCTGGTGTCAATTGTAATTGGAGAATTGGGATTCGGAGATCCCTCCTACAAAGGAGACTTTGACAAATTTCAGTATCTGATATACACTCAAAAGCATGAAAACAGAAACGACACACCACGCACGCGGCACCATCGTCGGGATTACAGGCGGGATTGCCTGCGGAAAAACGACCGTCTCAGATTTGCTCGCTGAAAAGGGCGCGATTCCGATCAATGCAGACGAAATCGGACACCAACTCCTCAAGGCGGACAGTCCTGTTATCAATGAACTTACCAAGGCATTTGGACAGGAGATTCTGGACGCATCTGGAGATGTCAGCAGGAAAAAACTGGGGGCAATTGTTTTCAAGGATAAAGCCGCCCGAGAACGATTGAACAGTATCCTGCATCCGTTGATTATCGAACGTTCACGCGGGCAGGCACGCCAACTCGTCACGGAAGACCCGACGTGCGTCGTGCTACTCGACGCGCCGCTCCTTATCGAAGCCGGTGCTTATGACACCGTTGATCTGATAGTCGTCGTGACGGCATCACCGGAGGCGCAGCTGCGACGCACATTAGAACGCAGTGTCGCGCAAGGGAGACCCCTCACGGAAACCGAGGTTCAGGCACGGATTGATTCACAGATGCCAGTCTCAGAAAAAGTCAAGTATGCGGATGTTGTTATAGAGAATGAAGGGACGCTTGAAGAGCTCTGTATGCAGGTGGATGCGCTTTGGGAGAGACTTCAGGCTAATCCCACATCAGATTGATAGCACTTGCCTTAATGACACAGTAAACCGCTAACCCCTCCGTCAATTGCAACTGTTCCCGCGCTTCGTGTGTGATTTTCACGACAAGGTGATGCCGTTCAACGAGAATAGATACCCATGTTCTTTCGTTCTTGATATCAAGATTCCGAATTTTTCCCGGTAATACGTTACGGGCACTAATCGAGAGATTCGGCTCAAGCGAGATAATAATATCCTCAGCACGGATAGCAACTGGAACGACTTCGCCGACCTCAATATCAATATAAGGTATCATCAGGGATTGACTTCCGATTTCCAACGAAGTCAAACCGCGAGGCTTGTCTGAAGCCGTCACAGGAAGGAACAGAATATTTTCGACCCCAGTCAATTGTGCGATGGGCATTGCGGAAGGCGCAGTTAACAATCGGTGCGGTGCGCCTCTCGCCATAATTTCACCATCAGCGAGCAGGAAGGCTTCGTCAGCGAGTGCCATTGCCTCGGAAAAAACATGGGTAACGTAAAGGATAGGGATCGCAAAGGTTTCTTTAACGTGGTGCAGATACGGTATAATCCGATTTTTCAGTGCACTATCAAGCGAAGCAAGGGGTTCATCCATCAGAAGCATTCGCGGCTCCATAGCGAGTGCGCGCGCGATCGCAACCCGTTGACGTTGACCCCCAGAGAGTTCATTCGGATACCGCTGAAGCAATTCGGTAATTTCAAGTACTTCTATCGCAGCCGATGATTCTCGCGAATTCGGTTGCCCATATCGGATGTTCTGCGCAACCGTGAGATGTGGAAAAAGGTACCCCTCCTGAAAAACATAGCCGAACCGCCGCTTTTCAGGTGGCAGATTAATTTTAGAGGCAGACGCGTAAAGGATCTCGTCTCCAAAAGCGATCTCACCCTCATCCGGTGTCAACGTGCCGCTAACGCAATTGAGAAGCGTGCTTTTACCACTCCCAGATACACCCAAAAACGCCGAAACCTTCGTTTCCAGCGTGCAATTGACATCTAACGTGAAACTACCGAGGCTTTTGCGAAAATCGAGTCTGATTTCGGTGCTATCTGCCACAGTGAACCCTCTTACTCAAATCCGCCGCCATCAAATCCGCCACCGTCGAATCCACCACCGTCATCCACGCTGTCAAATCCATCAGAACCCGCATCTTTAGGTGGATCGTCATCATCATATACCTCACTGAGTATCAAGCCAGTCAAAAGCATATCCTCATAGCCTCCATCAGCATGATCAACAGTATCCGTATTGTCAGTTTGATCTTTTTTGTTTTTATCTGCGTTTTTTTGTGAACGTCGGTATAGATACCAGACGAGCGCACCACAAGCGATTAAGCCTAAAAATATCCACATTTCCAAACCCACTGTTTTTCTCCTTTTTTTCAAATCGAGATCAATACATTATGCACGCCGCTGGCGAGGTTTTAAACCTCGCCAGCAAAGGATGCTGCGTAAGTTCTATTATGTTTAACGGAGCGTGAAACGTTCCGTCAACCAGAGTGCTATGAAGGCAACAACGGTTGAAATAAACACCAATCGATAGACGGAAGCATCTTCTCCGAGATGTACAGCACTGAAAATCGCTAACGCCATCGTTTGGGTTTTGCCCGGAATGTTTCCTGCCACCATGATAGTGGCACCAAACTCACCAAGACTTTTGGAAAAACCGAGGATCGTTCCCCCAACAATTCCGCGATACGCGAGCGGGAACGTTATCGTCCAAAATACCTTCAGTGGTGATGCCCCAAGCGTCCGTGCTGCGTTTTCAAGCTCCAGCGGGACAGATTCCATCCCCGTCACGATACCACGCACTAACAACGGAAATGAGATAATTGAGACCGCAATGATAACAGCCACCTGCGAAAAAACGATCTCTATACCGAAAACTTGATAGATAAATCCACCGATGAATCCGTGCCTGCCGAATAGAATAAGCAGTACATATCCGCTGACGATCGGTGGGAGTACCAACGGACACATCACAAGTGTATTCAGGAACGCCTTACCCGGGAACGTCCGTTTCGCAAGTAGCCAACCCACCAATAGCCCGGGTGGAAACATTATAACAAGACTGAACAGCGCAACTTTAATAGATAAAGAGAGGGCGGCAATTTCGGCGGGGGTTATCCTCATTTTCGTACCAGAAAGGCAAAGCCGTGCTTTTCAAAAATTTCACCGCTCTTCATAGAATGTAGATACGTAATAAATTTACGCGCCAATTGCTTTCGGGGGCTACTCTGCATAACAACAGCCGGGTAGACGATCGGTGTATACGCGTCAGGCGGTAACTGATAAAGCACCTTTATATTCTCAGTCAGTGTCGTATCCGTTTTATATACAATGGCAATATCCACATTTCCAGCAGTGACATAAGCGAGCGTTGCACGCACATCCATACCGAAAATCAACTTTGGGTGTAGGGTCTCCCACAATCCAAAGTGAGTCAAGGCTTCTTTCGCGTAAGTGCCAGCAGGTACTATATTTGGATGCCCGATAGCAATTCTCGAAATCTCAGGCACGGCAAGGTCATCAGGCGTTTCCACAGAAATTTCCGCGGTTTTATCAGCAACAAGCACTAACCGATTGGCTAATAAATCGTGGCGACTTTCGGCTTCAAGCAGCCCACTCGTTTCCAAGGCAACGACTTGGCGAGGACTCGCTGAGATGAAGACATCCGCTGACGCGCCCTTTTCGAGTTGGCGTTGCAACGTCGTAGAGGCTTCAAAATTGTAATAGACCTTAATCCCACTTTCCGCTGTAAACGCTGTCCCAATTTCACCAAGCGCGTCCGTCAAACTGATGGCGGCGAATACGCTTAATTCAATCGGTTTCTGCTTATCTGTCGTACACCCCGAAAGCACGGTGGACACGAACACGAAGCCAATTGCAGTGAGAAATTTAACACTTCGCTGCACTGTTTTCTTCATACACACCCGTTGATTCACAAAAAACTCTTGACAAGGATAACAGATTTGCTAAACTAAGTCAAGTCTGTGCATGAAAATAGGATAGAAGTACTCGGCTTCAAAGTCGTAGGTCGGCGCAAATAGTAACTTTTCTTGCAATCCGTTATAAACCTATGATATTCTATTTATAGAATAATAGATGATAGGGGAAAACAATGAAATTAGGTTTATGCACCATCGCCTTTCAGGAAAAACCTTTGGAAGAGGTTATTGATATAGCGGCGGATCACGGCTTTGATGGTATCGAACTGTGGGGAAAGCCACCGCATCTACCAGAGGACTACGATGAAAGCTATGTCAGAAACGTTAAGGACATGGCACACCGGAAGGGATTAGCGATTTCAGCGTTCGGTTCCTATGTAGACCCGTTGATGCCTCTCCACCAGAAGCACTTTGAGGAAGCCTTTAAAATTGCACATGAATTAGGTACCGACCTCGTCCGGATCTGGTCAGGCGGCGGTCCCTCCAGATCAATTGCGCCATCGGATAAACGCTTGATTCAGTTTCGATTGGTGAGCATCGCACAGTGGGCAAATTTTCGCAGTATCCGACTTGGCTTGGAAATGCACAACAACCAATTCACCGACAGTGTAGACAGCATCTTGGAGACGATTGAAGGCGTTAGATTGCCCGCGCTGAAAACCTATTATCAACCCCTCGCGCGCTCGGATGCCGATGAGCCACACACCGCCGCTGAAAAACTCGCCGAACATATCGCAAACGTCCATGCGCAAAATTTCGACGAGAGTGGTAAAGGATGTCCTATTGCGGACGGCGTGGTGGATTACGCCCGAATCGTTGAGATACTCACTGCCGCGGGATATGACGGATACTTAGAGGTAGAATTCGTTCATGGCGACAACAAATTGGAGGCACTCCAACGCGACCGAGACTACTTAGCGAGTCTGATTAACACAACAAACGGGGACGCTTTGAAAAATTTGGACATGGACCCGGTGTAAAATTAAGAATCGTCTTGCAAGCAAAAGGCACCAGATACTAAAGCCTCAAGGGGTCTCTATGCGGTTAGAGGTAGGCATCATCGCACTGGTAGAAGAGGTCTTTGGAATAGCAGCGGAACGCCGTGCTGAGTTTGACTGGCTCCGCAATAAACCACGACATGAAGATTTTGGTGAATATTACGACGCTGTGATGGCACTCTACATAGAATTAGAAGGCGTATGGGAAAATACAACAGCAAAAACCGACGGTTATCTGACACCTGATGCCTATTTTCCAGAACCGTACCACTTTATCTTTGAATTTGATGAACTTCAACACTTTACGCAATATCGGGAGCAGACCTTTCGATTTTATTCAGAGAACATTCGGCTGGGTTATGAACCACAGAAATATCGCCAGTTCTGCCAACAGCACCACACGGCAGCACTCGCAAAAGGTCCGGATCGGTTTCGACGGCGGACAGCAGACTTCCCGTACACAAATGGTCGCGCAGCGCAGCGCGCTTTCTTTGATACATTTCGGGACTGGTTGCCACCCCTGCACGGTCTTAACCCAACCGTGCGATTAGCCGAATTTGAAGTGAAACCCATTCTCAACGGACAATTAACAGGCGATGCAGCGAAAACTTATATGGAACGCTTACTTTACGAACGCCTCATAAAATCTGCAAATGCCAAAAAACAGTATAAAAGGTAGGACAAATAACGCTACATGAGCAAGCGAAAGCCTAAAAAGGTGAATCTTTCAGAATATCCACTGCTTCAAGTAATAGGACAGACACCGCTCGCGAAAATAGATATCTTTGCTGATGAGTTGCCGAACGTTGACATCTATGCGAAGTTGGAAACCTATAACCCCGGAGGTTCGATTAAGGACCGACCGGTCTTAAGAATACTCACGGAGGCGATCGCGTCGGGAGAACTCACACACGAAAAGGTTATCCTCGACTCCAGTTCCGGCAACGCTGCAATCGCCTATGCCATGATAGGCGCAGCCCTTGGCTACAAAGTTGAACTCGTGATTCCAGACAACGCCAGCGAAGAACGAATAAAACGTATCCAATCACACGGAGCAACCATCATCCACACCGACGCTCTCCTCGGTTACGATGAGGCACTACGGGAAGTTGATCGACGCTATGAAGCACAACCTGACCGCTATTTTTTCAACTCCCAATACGACAATGAAAACAACTGGTTGGCACATTATGAAACCACCGGTGTCGAAATCTGGAACCAAACTGGCGGAAAAGTTACACACTTCGTCGCAGGCGTAGGGACTGGTGGCACCGTTACCGGTGTCGGTAGACGACTCAAAAACTACAATCCAGACATCCAAGTCTGTTCAATTTCACCAGAGGTGTTTCCCGGTATTGAGGGACTCAAACCGCTCGGGGACCCAGACGCTATTGTGCCAGCAATTCTGGACGAATCAGTGATTGATTGTCGCATCCCGACGACGATTGAAAATGCTTACGAAATGTGCAGTCGCCTCGCACAACAGGGTTGGTTCGTCGGGCAATCTTCCGGCGGTTATCTCTACGGCGCATACAAAGTCGCCCAACAAATTCAGGAAGGCGTTATCGTCACAGTCTTCAATGATTTGGGCGAACGTTACTTCAGCACAAGACTTTGGGATTAACCCACGGAGTTCTATGGAAACGACAGTTATTCCGTTTCGCGGCTTACGCTATAACACAGCCAAGGTGGAAAAGATTGAGAATGTCATAGCACCACCTTATGATGTTATTAAACCCGAAGAGCGGCTCGCTTTAGAGGCACACCATCCTGCCAATATCATTCGCTTAATTCTAAGTCAACCCCATAAAGACGACACCGACGGTGCGAATCAGTACACCCGTGCCGCTGTGCTTATGAACCGATGGATTTCAGACGGCACCCTTGTCCGTGACGCAACACCCCGTTATTATATCTATGATCAATCCTTTAATGCCCCAGACGGAAAAAACTATACCCGTCGTGCCTTAATAGGACTCGTGAAACTGGAACCTTTTGAAAACCGAGTGATCCTACCACACGAAAGAACACACGCAGGACCGAAAGCCGATCGACTCAACCTTATGCGGGAGTGCCACGCCAACCTCAGTCCCATCTTCCTCCTTTACGCTGATCCGAATGGGGACATCGAACAGATAATGGAAAGTTTCACCGATGAACATTCACCCGAAATTGACTCTCCAGAAACCTTTGGCAGCACACATCAATTATGGTGTTTAGATGATCCAGAACGGAACCGTGAGATCCAAACCCTTTTCGCTTCAAAACCGCTCCTGATTGCCGATGGACACCATCGTTATGAAACCGCTCTCGCTTTCCAAGATGAAATGGCTCATACCGGGTCATCTGGCTACGGTTATATGATGATGAACCTCGTCAGAATGGAATCACCGGGTTTGGCTGTCTTGGCGATTCATCGGCTGTTGCACAACTTCAGTGAGGATCAGATAGCACGCGTTATCGCGAAACTGCCGCAAGTGTTCGAGGTCCATGAAGTTGACACGCAAGCAGCTCTCATGGCTAAATTAGAAGCGCTGAAAGGGAAATCAGCTGCGGTTGGCATGTACACACCAGACGATACCTACCGTCTGCTGATTCCATACGCAACAACACCGAAGCAATTAGACGTAACGCTCGTTCAAGAAGTGCTTATTAAAGATCTATTTCAGATTGAAACCGCAGCGGAGCATCTCAGTTACACCGCTTACGCGGACGATGCCGTTGCGCACGTGAAAGGTGGATCGGACCGCGTCGCGCTCCTGATGAATCCAACGCCGGTTGAACAGGTCTTGGAGGTGGCTATGGCAGGTTCGACAATGCCACAGAAATCCACTTACTTCTATCCAAAGATGGCAACTGGGTTCGTTTTAAACCTGTTGAATACGTAATACGGAATAACTTTTGAAGGTGAGATGATGTACTACGAACAGGAACGAGATACTTTAGCATTTTCGCACCAACTCTATGCCGAGACACCTCGCCAACTCGCATTTCAGGCGACGAGTGTGTCAGAAATAGAGGTATGGCAGCGCGAACTGCGGGCAAAACTCATCGAATTAGTTGGTGGTTTTCCGCAGGAAACCTGCGACCTACAATCGGAAGTTCTGGACGCTTGTGAATTTCCAACCTATTTTCGTGAGACGGTGCAGTTTCAGAGTCGTCCACACGCTGCTATTTTCGGGTACTTCCTTTCCCCGAAGGGTCTCGATGCTTCAACCCCAAATCCGACGATCCTCTGCTTAGCAGGTCACGGACGCGGCGTGGATGACATCGTTGGAATTGAGGAAGATGGCACCATGCGCGCAGAATATGGTGGCTATCAGAACGACTTTGCACTCCAATGCGTGGCAAACGGATATACTGTACTCGCCATTGAACAGTTCGGGTTTGGACACCGACGCGATGCCGCTGCGCATCAAAAAGGCGGTGGAAACTCTTCATGCCAACCGAGTGCGGGTGCCGCACTTCTGTTAGGACACACGATGGTAGGTTGGAGGGTTTACGATGCGATGCGCGCCTTTGATTATTTGGCAACGCGCCCTGAGGTCGATATGAACCGCCTCGGCATAATGGGCATCTCTGGCGGCGGCACGACAACCTTCTTCACCGCTGCAATTGATGAACGCGTCAAAGCGGCAGTCGTAAGCGGTTATTTCAACACATTTCGGGATAGCATCTTGAGCCTCAGCCATTGTATAGACAACTACATACCAAATGTGCTACAATATGCCGAGATGTACGACATTGCGGGATTAATTGCGCCACGTGCGATGTTCGTTGAATCTGGCACGGAAGATACGATTTTTCCCATTGAAGCCACGCGCTTTGCTGTTAACGAGGCAAAAGCAATTTACAAATGCTTTGATGCAGAGGACAAATTAGGACTTGAGGTATTTGAGGCAGGGCATAGTTTCCACGGTGTCGGCGCATTTGAATTTCTCAAACAGGTCCTATAATACTACACGTCGCTGGCGAGGTTTGAAACCTCGCCAGCGAGGAAGCTGCGTAAGTCCTACAAAAAAGGGGAATAGAGTGGCAATTGAACTGTTTTCGATCGGGACAGAGTTAGTCCTTGGGCAGATTCAGGATACCAACGCCCACTGGATTGCACAGCAAATTCTTCAGATCGGTGGTGAATTACGACGCGTCACGATGCTACGCGATAACGCCGATGAGATGTACGAGGCACTCGATTCGGCAGTAGAACGGGAAACATCGCTTATTCTCACAACAGGCGGTCTCGGACCGACCCCCGACGATATGACGGTCGAGGTGGTTGCTTCCCTTATCGGCACAAAAATTGTGGTGAGCGAAGAGACCATCGCCGAATTTCGGAAACGCCGCGAGATGTCCGAGAACGACGCACTCAGCGAGGCACTCACAAAAATGGCGACTGTACCGGAAAGTGCTACCGTTTTGCAGAATCCAGCAGGATGGGCACCCTGCGTCAGCGTTGAACATAAGGAATCGACGCTCATGATGATGCCCGGTCCACCGCGCGAGATGAAAGCGGTTTTTGAAACCCACATTCAACCCTTGATTGCTGAACGCTACCGTGCAGAGATTACCACAACGCGTGTCTATGTAAGTATGTTTGAAGCCGAAGTTTCACCACTGATGCAGAAGGTGATGGAACGCCACCCGGATGTCTATCTAAAGGCGTATGTCTCTCTCCGTAAAGCGGACGGAAGCACAATGCCGGTTGACCTCGTTTCAACAAGTACCGACAAAGCAGATGCCGAAACGCAACTGCAACTTGCCGCGGACTATTTTCAAGAACTTGTTGTTGAAGCGGGGAAACGTTTTAGTTTTGAAGATGAATAAGTAGGCGGACTTCCTAAGTGCGCCAATCCGTGGATGCTTTACCGTATGCTGTAGTGCGAAGCATCCACCCATTACACCTATAGAAAAGGAGATTTATACCGTGAATCGGAGACCTTCAGGAAATAAACGAAAGCCGCAGCAGCGATATGGCAACCCCGGTCGCTCGAAAAAGAAGTCGAAACCCAAAAAGCGTCGGGAGGCTGATGCTAACCTTGATACGGAAATCCAAGTCGAAGACCAAGAGCAAACGCCCTCTAAAAACGATAAAATAGAGGTTGAAGGCACTGTCGTGGAACCCTTACCCAATGCGATGTTCCGTGTAGAATTGGACAATAAGCATCAGATTCTCGCACATATCTCCGGTAGAATGCGAAAGTTCTTTATCAAAATTTTGCCGGGTGATAAGGTAACTGTGGAGCTATCCCCCTACGATCTCACGCGGGGACGTATTACCTACCGAAAAAAGTAGTTTCCAAACTGACTTACTGGGCGCGGTTTTTGACCGCGCATCGGTCCAGATCCTTGCGGGAATACTTTTAAAGCACGCACCTGTTTAGAGAACAAAACGTTTTTACCACGCTATGGAAAATTCCTATGAAACCTGCTGCCTTAGTTCACATCAATACCAATGATGAAAAGGAAACAGCGCGGCTACTGAAGGCTATTGAAGCGACACAGGCGCAGGTAGAGGAACTCACAATAGCAATTGAGACACTCAAGTCAGAAGTCAACCTGTTTGAACGACGCTATAATGCCCATATCAGTCGTCACTATCTTGAACTTGATAAAGTCGAACTCGAAATGAAAGAGTATCGCCTCCGACTACAGTTACGTCGGGAAAACGTGAGTGAGGAGGAGATAGAAGCACGGGTAGAATCGTGTTTTAGAACGAGCCGCGCACGTGTTGACGCATACAAGGAAATAGAGGAATCAGAACCAACACCTCAAGCGGAGAAACTTCCTGACACCAAAGCGAAACATCTCCAAGACCTCTACCGTAAACTCGCCAAGCGGTATCATCCCGACAAGGCTGTAGACTCGAAGAAAGAGGAACGACGAGAACAATTAATGCCGCTGATTAACCGAGCCTATAATGAACAAGACATCGAAATCTTAGAGCGGTTGAGCCTCGGCGAAACAGCGTTACATGTCTCCGAAAAAACGGTCGTTGAAAAACGCGCAGCACTACAAGCAGAACTGCGAAGCCTTAACCGCGCAGCCAGTCAATTGCGATTAGAGATAAATCGAGTTAAAACGGGACGGAGCTATCAACTTAAGCAACAGGTCGAAAACGCGAAAGAGGCCGGAACAGACCTGCTTACGACACTCGCCAAAGACTTAGAACGAAAAATCAAGGCAAGTCGCGGGCAACTGGCACATCTGATGAATATATGGCACCGTTCACACTCAGCTTAACACATTCCAAAAAACTCGTAAGTGCGATTTCTCGGCACATATATCATAAATTTCTCAAAAGGAATTAATCATGCAACTCAAAGATAAAGTCGCTATTGTCACCGGTGGGGGACGAGGCATCGGCAGAGCCATCGCCGTTGCCTATGCCGCGGAAGGTGCGCGGGTTGTTATTGCAGCGCGAAGCACCGCACAACTTGACGAAGTTGCCGCCGAAATAACCGAACAAGGCGGAGAAGTCCTTACCGTGCCAACCGACTTACGAGTCCGGACAGAAGTGGAAAACCTTATTCAGCAAACCGTTGACAAGTTCAGTCGAATAGATATCCTTGTCAACAACGCAGGTATCAACCCAAGAGGTCCGTTTCTGGAGAGCACAGATGAAGAGTGGGAACAGGGGTGGCAAATCAATGTCATGGGCGTTGTGCATTGTTGTCGTGCGGCGTTGCCAATCATGCAGCAACAGGGAAGTGGGAACATCATCAACGTCGGTTCCGGTATGGGACAGGTTGGACGTTCAAACCTCAGCGTCTATTGCGCCTCTAAAGCGGCACTGCACGGGTTGACACAATCAATCGCTGAAGAGGTTTGGGAGGACGGTATTATCGCCAACGTTCTTATCCCTGGCCCGGTGAAAACAGAACTTTCAAAACCTGCGTGGGAGAATTCGGGAACCTTCAGAGCGCAAAGCGATCCGTGGAAGGAACCGGAACAAGTGGTCGCCTCCGCGCTTTTCCTTGCGACGCAACCACCCACCAGCGGCATGACGGGCCAGATCCTCAGCATCATGCGCCGAAACAGCCCGTGAAGCACAAAAATGAAGCGATATTTTAGAGCGGAAACGTGATACGTCGTCCCTCCTGGGCAGAGCGATATGCTCCCAAAATCATCTCCACCGAAACGCGTCCATCCTCCACTGTGACATCAGGTTCTGTCCCGTTCTTCAGGCAGTCGATAAATGGGCGCGGTACACCGCCAATTCGTTCCCCGTGGCCATCTGGAATAGGGATACCAAGGTCTTTCCATGAGGGTTCGTCTCGTGTATACAACTTCAGCGCAACTGCATCTGCCGGACGAGGGATATTGCACGAAGGTGCGTCGCCATAGTTCTGAATTACCACACCTTCATCGCCGTAGATTTCAGTTGTATTCTCACCAGCGAGTGTCACAGATGTGTTCAGTAGAATCGCCATCTCTCCACCCGCAAACCGATAGACCGCCAACCCCGTGTCATCGGGTGCGACATCCGTCAAAATGTTATCAATCTCGGCAATAACGCTCGTCGGTTTACCGAGCATCCAGTGGATAAAATCGGTTGCGTGAGAGGCATCGTCCATGAACATCCCCATGTTCTTCTCTGGATCGATATGCCAACGACTGGGTCCCGTCACAAAGGCTTCGCTAAATAAGGCGTTGATACAGTGCCGACGACGTAGCACCCCAACTTTACCCAAAACACCGCTATCAATCAGTTCTTTCATCGCGATGTTTGCCGGATCGCGCCGCATCTGATAACCCATCATAAATTTCACACCCGTTTTCTCGACGACCTCAGCAATCCGATCGCAATCTTCTAACGTGAGTGCCATCGGTTTTTGGCAGAGGATGTGCTTCCCCTCGGACGCTGCTGCCGCCACCATCTCCGCGTGCCGATTCGTTTCACACGTCACAATAACGGCGTGAATATCGGGGTGGTTGACAACATCTTCGAGATGCGGTGAGTAATGCATGCCGTATTGTGTCGCGGCGGCTTCGCCGCGTTCAGCGTTATCGTCCCAACACGCAACGAGTTCAACATCGTCAAACGTTTGCATCTGGCTGCAGTATGCGTTCGCGTGCCCATGCGCAAAACTTATGATGCCGATACCAATCTTTGTTTTCATATATTAATCTATCCAATCTGTGAGTATCTGTTGTGAATCTATTTCCGGGTTGAAGGTTTGTAATCCCTCAGCGTGGGCAGCTCTGAGAAGTCGCTGATCTGATGCGACGAGTACCAACGTATTTCCCGTGTCGCGAAGTTCTGCTGCTATTTCCAACGCGGAGCACAACACTATTGCATCGACACTATTGAGAGAATGCGTTTCAATCAAACGCATTACGTCCCAGATAACCGAATCTGGCGTTGAAATTGTTTAAAAGTCTGATTGACTATTGATCACCTCATGTCTTAAGTGGGTAACAGCCCTTTCAAATTGATGACTTGTGATGCGACCATCGTTTCGTTTGCGGACACAGATCCAAAAGACTTCCATCGCGCCAATTGTCAAGCACGATAAATGTGCCAAAGGGACATTGCGAAAAAGAAAAAGCATTTTATCGCTACCGGATTCGCGAGTATACCTTTTAACAAGCGCACTCACATCGAAATAGAAATAGTACAAGATTATTTCTCCCGTTCTGCGATAATTGCGCGGCTAAACTCATTGTCCTCAGCACGAATACCGTGTTGTCTCATACTTTCATGAAGTTCTTCAATAGAACCGGGATCAAAATCAGGCGGAATCCCCATTTGTTCAAATAGTTTGTCCAAGATTTCCTCGGTAATATGTGCATCTCGCTTGCTGTTTTTGAGTGCCTCAGCTCCCCTCATCTTTGCTCTTGCCTCGGGACCCATTGGAACATCCGGCACCGGTTTTTCAACAAGCGCGGAGAGTTTCTGATTCATCTCTGCGACGGTTTTCTCTAATCTATCCAAACGTTGGGTAATAGTTTCGAGCATCTCTTTTTCCATCGTAAAACCTCCTATATCTTTTTATATTGTCTGTTATAAGAATACCACAAAAGCCTTCGGATATCCTGCTAACACATCTTCACTTTTCCAAAACAATCCTAACCTCCGTATTCACGCCGTGCTCATCAAAATTTACTTCAGCAGAAATCGGACCGAGAGACTCTAACGGAAATAGGTTCTCTGTGATATGCTGCGTTACTATGGTATCCAATTTCTGTCCTGAAAGAGAGGCAAGCGTTGTTGCGATAGGGAGGAAGCGTTTCAATTCTGGCACAAGCAGATCCGGCTGAATAAATGCCTGAACACCATTCGTATCTACGTTGAATGTTAGGTCGTTCAAAGCGGGTGTGTTACCCATAGTCGTATCAATCACAGATTTTAACCCAGCAAGCGTTGTACTGAAGACGAAATAATTATCGACGATTGCATAGCCGCCTGTAATTGCCAATAGAAAATTGAGGCGGAGTTGCACGGGTTGCAGTGCGATACCTTTGTAATCCTGCGGTTCAAGGAATTCAAGCGGTTTACCTACAACAGAAATCTTTCCGTCCCTCACGATTCCCAAAACAGCGTTTAATGCATCGGGAGCCTTGGCATGAGCAGCCAAAATCAATGAAGGCATTACCGATGCTTGACTGGCTTCAGGGGCAACTAACAGGACAGTTAAGTCGGTGCCCAAAACTTGGGAAAGACCTACATCACCAAAGAGTTCCTTCATCTGATTTGGAACGGGAAGTGTCGTAGCAAAGGCGGTTCGCTCTGGAAACGTAAGGAATGGTTTCGTGTTTTCTCTAACTGGAACGGCGCGCGGGTTCGGGTTTGCTTCCGTGCGGAGCTGATGTCGTGAAAGAATCACACCATCTTCATATCGGTTGCGGAACGTCCAGAACTGCATATCCCCAAGCAATCCATAAATTTGCTTAACCAACACATGAGCATCCACATTCTCTAACAGATGTCCCAACCTCTGCACATCCGCATACCCAGTACTTTTGTCCTTAAGATAACCTTCCTGTATATCCGCCGCCATTGGGTGTTCGGCGAGAAATCCTTGCTTCTCTGGTGCAGTTTTTCCGCTGGAAAGACCGGTATAGATGTCAAGCGTCTCTACTAATAGCAGCGGATCGAGGCTTAACATGCCAATTTTCCCGATGAAGGTATAACTAAAGGCGCGTGGATACCCTATAATGGTATTAATCGTGAAGTCGCCGTAATCGGTTTGGATGCGTTCGTATTTTGGATTGATTGCATCCGTCGCCGTAATCGCCTCAATGCTCAGTTTCTCCTTGCCTCCCATTGCACTAATGAGCAGAAAGGAAAACTCACCCTCACGCTGATAGATAGCGAGAATAGTTTCCTCCCCAAAATAGCCGGTGATCGTCTTGAGGTCAAGTTCAGCACCCATCTCGTATTCCCACAACTGCTTCTGATAGACCAGCTCCTTCCACCATCGCTCCTTTTTAATTTCAGCGAGAATCGGCATCTTAGCCGTCTGTTTTCCGAATTCACTACGATTGAAAGTTTCCACCAAACCTTTCAACTCCTTGAGCGTCAGATAACAGATTGGAGATTTCGGGAGTAGTGTGATAAGATGCTGTTCCGGTTCCCACAACGCGCGCTGGTGATAGATAATGGATAGCAAAATGATAACCCCAATAAGAACGATTAGAGAAATAAAAATGATTTTTTTAGATTTGTTCAGAGGCATCGGCTTTTGAGACCTTTGTCATGATACGGAGATTTCCGTGAGTGGTAAGTTTTACTAAATAGCACCAAAAATCCGTGTTAGCAATTTCTGCTGCAGCTTCACCTTTACTTTTATTCGATTATACCACATTTGTTGTCAGTAAACAACTTAATCGATGACAGTGTTCAGCAGGTTCACAGAGTATACCCATAGTTTACCCAGTAGCAAACAAAAAAACAGGTTGTCTGAAACCGAAAAAAGGTGTAAAATAGTAACGCTATTTCTTGAAAGAGGGTGAACAACGTTCCGACCAAAGATCTCAAAATTCGGCCATTCACTATTTTCCTTATCTGTGTGTTAGTGCCTGCCAACTGTTGGTGGGTGTCTGCCTCTATCATGCGTGGCGGTGGGAGTCCAACGCAGGTTTCGCTTTTCTACAATGCCGTTATCACCATTTTAATCTTATTAGGTATCGGGCTTCTCTTGCGTCGGTTGCATCACGCATTTGCGCTCAACCGCGCTGAATTGCTCGTCATCTACACCTGCATCTCAGTAGGTGCCGGGCTTGCAGGTGTGGATCGATTCCTCGTGCTCATGCCGATTATCGGGCATGCACACTGGTTTGCAACCCCAGAAAACGACTGGGCAAACCTGTTCCATCTGCACGTTCCACAATGGTTAGCAGTTAGCGATAAGCGCGTGCTTGAAGGGTATTACAACGGATTTGCGAGTATCTACGAATCGCGTTACTTAACCGCGTGGCTACCGGCAATCTTTTGGTGGACGCTTTTCTTAGTCGCTGTCCACCTCGTGATGCTCTGCCTCAGTCTAATCTTTCGGAAGCAGTGGGTTGAATCGGAACGACTCAGTTACCCCATCATTCAACTGCCGTTCGAGATGACGACCCGCAGCCGTAACTTCTTCCGCTCGCCGTGGATGTGGCTTGGGCTTTCAATCGGTGTCACAATTGACATTATCAACGGGTTAAACTTCCTGTTTCCTGCCGTTCCAAGCCTCGGTGGAAAATTGTACGATTTGCGTAGGATTTTCACAGAGCGTCCATGGAGCGGTATCGGTTGGAGTCCACTCGGTGTTTTCCCCTTCGGTGTTGGGCTTTCGTTCTTTATACCTTTAGACCTCTCCTTCTCATGCTGGGCATTCTGGTTGATATGGCGAGCAGAACGCCTGTTAGGGGTTATTGCAGGGTGGCGTGGACTGCCGCGCTTCCCCTACGAAGCAGAACAATCACACGGTGCATACTTAGGACTTTGCGTCGTCGCTATCTGGATGAGCAGACGCTATCTGAAAGGAATCGTCCACCAACTCATCTCCCCAAAATCAGGTGAACCGATTTCATATCGCCTGATTGTTCTCGGTTTCCTTAGCGGAGCGGTGTTCATCGTCGGATTTTGCCTGAAGATGGGGATGAGTTTTTGGATCATCATCGTCTACTTCGCGATCTGGTTCGCGATTGCAATGGCGATTACACGTCTGCGTGCGGAGCTCGGTTCGCCGGTGCACGATTTGCATTTCATCGGACCCGATGAAATGTTGCCAAGGTTGTTAGGTATCCGCCGATTGGGTTCAGTGAACTTAACGGGGTTCGCCTATCTTTACTGCCTAAATCGCGCACACCGTTCACATGCAATGCCACACCAACTTGAAGGCTTTAAACTGGCTGAAGGTGCCAACATCCCACTGCGCAAGTTTGCCGTCCTCATGATGTTGGCTTCCGCGCTGGGCGCGCTCGGTTCGTTTTGGGCATATTTGTCCATGTATTATGCAGAAGGCGGTTTCGCCGGATTCGGACGCGAATCCTTTAATAGGTTGGAGACATGGCTCACCTACGCCGCACCTCCGGATGTGCCAGCAATCGGTTTCGCATCGTTCGGATTCGTCCTGACGTTATTGCTCGCCGCAATGCGGATGCGATTCATCTGGTGGAATCTACACCCCGTCGGTTACGCGATCTCTGGGAGTTGGGCGATTAATCCAATGGTAGGTTCAATTTTTGTCGGATGGTTGCTCAAGTGGCTCGTGTTGAAGTACGGCGGACTCCATTTACATCGAAAAGCCGTTCCATTTTTCCTCGGCATTGTGCTCGGTGAGTTCGTGATTGGTTCGTTCTGGAGCCTCCTCGCCGTAGCACTCGACCAACCGATGTATCGCTTCCTCTTTTAAACCAACAACGGACACGAGGTATAAAAAGGCGTTGCTATTTTTTCTGTTTATGGTATAATATTAAAAACGCGACACCTTGGAAGAAAACAATTGGAACTACAGCAGAAAGCAGAAATTATATCAGACGCACTTGAGGTGTTATTCGGTGTGCCGACTCGCGACGGGGCAGAAGATGTGCTGGAAAGTCTCATCCTAACAATCCTGTCGCAGAATACGACAGATGTCAGCCGCGACAAAGGCTATACTCGGCTCAAAGAACGCTTCCCGACATGGGAGGATGTGCTACACGCCGATGTTAAGGCGGTAGAGGCAGCGATAAGGGTCGTCGGACTGGGAGAACAGAAAAGCAACACTATCAAAAATTTCCTCACATGGCTCCAAGCCGAACACGGCGAACTCTCATTGGAATTCATGCACAATATGGAAACGGAGGAAGCATTAGAATTCCTGTGTCAACACAAAGGCATCGGTATCAAAACGGCTTCCGTTACACTCTCCTTCGCGTGCGGCCGGGAGGTCTTCCCAGTTGATACACACATCCTGCGCATCTCCAAACGTCTCGGACTGATTCCACCGAATTGCAGCGCGGAAAAGGCACATCAACTGTTACCACCGATTGTGCCGGAGGGAAAGGCGTATCCATTCCATATAAACCTGATTTATTTCGGTAGACAAATTTGTGATGCCCGAAAGCCGTTATGCGAACGGTGTCCATTGACGCAGCACTGCCTTTACTTTAAAGATAACTTGTAGACTTAGGGAGTACTTCCCTGTATGGGAGGGAAAATATGTTTAATTGGAGAAACTTGTCATGGAAACATCTGTTTGTGGTGTTGTTGGTATTACACATCCTCCCCGTCTGGATCTTTGCCTATTTCCCTTCGCAAGACGGTGTTAGCCACGTCTATAACGGTTTAGTGCTGAAGGAATATGGGAAACACGAGAATTACAAAATGCGGGATGCGTGGGAGTTGAATATTACCGTTTTCCCGAACTGGTTATCCCATATTTTACTCGCAGCACTCCTCTACATATTTCCACCCGTTATCGCGGAGAAGGTCTTTCTCACAATCGCGATAGGCATGGTCCCGTTCGCTTTCCTCTATTTCCTCAGTGCTGTCCACAAAGGTCAAAATGAGAAATTTGTGTACGCTTGGCTCGGTTTTCCGTTTGCCCTCAATTATCTGCTTTACATGGGTTTCTACAACTTCCAATTGAGCATTTCGTTTTTCTTCTTTAGTTTCGGATTCTGGTGGAAGCATAAGGATAACATCCAAGTAAAGCATCTCATTGGGCTTTATGTGTTATTACTGCTGACTTATCTGTCGCACATTGCCTCTTACGGTCTCGTCATGTTGGGTATCTCCATAGCAGGCGGATGCTTGTCAGGGGCACCGGCGATAGCCGAAGCGTGGCGAGCACGCGGTGAAGGGTTCATTGCGGTGTGTCAAAAGTTCGTCGTTAGCCTCAAGCCTCTTTTTCGCTTTCTTCTCTACATGGTACCGATGTATTTTATCCTGATAGAGTACTACCTACAGAGTATAAAACGACATCCACAAGGAAACCATCGCGGCATGGAGTGGATTTGGGATTACTTTTTGGGCGTTAAATCAATCGTCTATTTCACCGACTGGCATGTTCCTGTCAACCGTTTTCTCCTCGCGGTGTTAGCAATAGCAATTGTTATTTCCATCGGCTATCGAATTTACCGAAAGGCATGGGTGAAACAGACGGATGTTTTCTTACTCATCGCATTTCTGTTTACCTATATGTTCATCAGGGCACCGTGGAGTTATGGACCTGGTGGTTGGATCAATGACAGGATCCATCTTTATATTCTGTTGATGGTGACAGCATGGCTAATTCCGAATATGGGTAAACTCCCGCGCTACGTTATCACAACTTGCCTCATCCTTTTCAGTTTAGTTCACTGCGGCAGGACTGCTTATGACCACGGACGCATTTCTCCAGAAATTGCCGAACTTCTATCGGGCACACACTTGATAGAATCGCATACAAATTTTAGACACCGCAGTACAGGTTGGCACAAATCGGTCGCTCAGTTTGAACATTACAATTCGGGTTCAAAGAAATGGGAGCTCAAGAATCAAATCAAATACGTGACACCCTTTGTACACTCTACAGCCTTTTACGGTGTCTACGCCGATGACGTGGGACACCTCGAAAATTATGAGGCAGCTTATTACTACTTCCCTGTAAACCGCAAAAACGCGAACGCTACTATAGACTATTTCGTCGCGTGGTACCCGCCGGATACAGAGGCATTCCGCAGGGAAACCGCCAATTACGAAATTATCCACGAAACAGAACACCTTCAAATCTATAGAAAAAAGCGCGCCCCAGGACCGATGCTCGAACTCTGGGATAAGACCGAAGAAGGAAATCTTGTCATCCGGTTTGACATGCAACCTGACAACGCTGAAATCGCGTCGAACCATCACGCCATTGGACCCAACACAGTATACGAAAGCGGTAAATTCGGATGGGATACGCTCGCGCCCCATGAAGCATACCGCGGGAACAGAAGTAAGACAGAACTCGCGCAGGATGCTGTTTGGAGTAAGGAGGACGCTGCTTTCAAACTTGATTTGCCTAACGGAAACTATCGTGTAACCAACACCTTCTCAGCAGCAGGCAATGCTAAGCATACAGTCAACCTATTAGCAAACGGAACACCAGTGCTCAAAGGACTCACTGTAACAAAAGAAGTTGAAGTGCATCAGCACACCTATACCGTCGAAGTTACCGATGGTTACCTCACCCAAGTCATTTTCACCCCCAAAGATCGGGTAAAGACTGACGCTGAATGGAACAAGAAAGATCACTTTTGGATTTGGAACGGCTGCACGGTCGAACAAATCCCTTAAACTCAGAACTTACGCAGCCCTTCGCTGGCGAGGTTTGTAACCTCGCCAGCTGCACGTAATATGTTGGGATTTATAAAAAAATTGCGTAAGTTCTACAACTATTAAGGTTACTCGGTTTTGCTTCCCCTTCCCAGTAATGGGTTGGGATTCTCTATTCAAAACCGATTCCTGATTAAGGGTGAGTTTTTTGAAGATAATTAACGCTATTCTTAACAAAAGTCTTACAATCAATAGACTTTCCATTTTTTGACAAGGACTATCGTTAAAAAAACCATTTTTCGATAACAAAGAAAAATGAGCAAGGAGATGTTAGAAAAAAATGATTAAACCACATGGAGCCGAAACCTTAACCCCGCTTTACGTTTCGGATGATGCAGAACGCGCTGAACTAACCAAAGAGGCGGAGCAACTCCCGTCGGTACTGCTATCTTCAGGTGCCGCTGCATCAGCCGTCATGCTCGCGTCAGGGTACTTTACACCACTTACGGGCTACATGAACATCGCTGAAGCGATAAGCGTCGCTGTAGATATGAAACTGCCAAACGGACTCTTTTGGCCCGTCCCTGTGATGAACATCGTTCCGTCGGAACAACTCACGGATGCAGTAAAGAATACCGATAGAATTGCCCTACGCGATCCGAACGTTCACGGGAATCCACCACTCGCTGTTATGAAGGTTTCGGCAATCGAGACACTTTCAACAGAACAGAAGCAACTCCTCATCGAAAAGACCTTCGGAACGACCGACCCGGAACATCCCGGTGTCCCTGCTTTTGCAGAGGTCGGAGATAACGTCCTCTCCGGTCCTATCGAAGTGCTGAACTATTCCTACTTCCGCGAAGACTTCCCGGACACCTTCCGCACAGCCGTCGAGATTCGTGAAGATATCGCTGCGCGCGGATGGAACACCGTCGTCGCTTTCCAGACGCGGAATCCGATGCACCGTGCCCATGAGGGACTCTGCAAAATCGCACAAGAGGCAGTCAATGCCGATGGTATTCTAATTCACATGCTTCTCGGTAAGCTAAAGCCTGGGGACATTCCCGCTGGTGTTCGTGATGCTTGCATCCGTACGATGGTGGAACACTATTTCCCCGAAAACACTGTCTCTATCACCGGTTACGGGTTCGATATGCTCTATGCTGGACCGAGAGAGGCACTCCTCCATGCCGTCTTCCGCCAGAATTGCGGTGCGTCGCACTTCATCGTCGGACGCGACCACGCAGGCGCAGGCGACTACTACGGCGCATTCGATGCACAGGAGATTTTCGACACAATTCCTGAAGACGCACTCGAAATCGGTATCTTCCGTGGTGATTTCACCGTATGGAGCAAAAAGCGCAATGAAATCATCATGATGCGCGACTACCCGCACGATGCAGACGATTATTTCGAGATCTCTGGGACAAAAATGCGTGAGATGCTCGCCGCTGGCGAACCACTCCCACCAGAAATTTCACGCCCTGAAGTTGCTGAGATTTTGATGGAGTACTATCAGTCTGAAGCGAACGCGTAGGTAATTTGTTTGTAGGTGGGATTTCCTTGTCCCGCCTACAGCATAACGATACTAAGTCGGTTCATACTTACTAACAGGATAGAAAACATGAGTACTTTCAATAGTGACAAACGCTCTCTCCAGAATATACTTGAAGACATTGAGACTGGACAAATACAACTACCCGATTTCCAGCGCAACTGGAGATGGGATGATGAACACATCCTAAGCCTTATCGCTAGTATATCACAATCATTCCCTGTCGGTGCGATAATGATGCTCAAGAATGGAGGTTCAGTTCGTTTTGAGAAACGCCGCATTGCGGGAACTAAACCTGAGATTGATGGAGTAACCCCTGACATCTTAATTTTGGACGGACAACAACGACTGACAGCCTTATTTCAATCTCTAATATCTGGGCACGCAGTCAATACATTGGATCCCAAAAAGAAAAAGGTTCAACGGTGGTATTATTTAGACATGAAACAGTGTGTCGCTGACATAATCGATTGGGAAGGAGCAGTCATTTCTGTCCCGAAAAACCGCATAGTGAAAGGGTTCCGTGGAGAGGTTATTCTTGATCTATCGGATTCAAATAAAGAATATCAACAAAACCTTTTTCCTGTAAGTCGAATTTTCGATACAGATCCGTGGATGCAGGGTTATCTTGAGTATTGGGAGTTGGCACAAGACAAATGGGCATTGTACCAAAAATTCAACAACGAAGTTATCAAGTCTTTTGAACAATATCAAGTACCAACCATTACCCTTGATAAAGACACTCCAAAAGAAGCTGTTTGTTTGATCTTTGAAAAGGTAAATCAGCAAGGAGTTCAGCTCAACGTTTTTGAACTTCTCACAGCGTCCCTCGCGGCAGAAAGCTTCCGGTTACGCGATGATTGGAAACTTAGACAAAAACGTCTAAGAGAATATAAAGTCCTAGGAAAACTTGAGGATGTCAATTTCCTACAAGCACTTACATTAATTGTGACAAAAAATCAGAACCCCGCAATTAGTTGTAAACGCAAGGACATTCTAGAATTGGATCGAAGGAGTTATGAAGATTGGGCAGATCAAGTCGAGAATGGATTTATGAAGGCAGCCCGCTTTTTGCATAGACAAAAAATTTTCGATGCAAAAGATGTTCCATATTCAGCTCAACTTGTCCCTCTCGCCGCTATTCTAACTGACCTAGGTAATATAGGAGAAACAGAAGGAACTCATCGCAAAATAGCTCGTTGGTATTGGTGCGGTGTGTTAGGTGAGATGTACGGTGCTGCTACTGACACTCGATTTGCCAGTGATCTTTCTGAAGTGACAGAGTGGGTGAAAGAAACAGGAAAAGAACCACGGACGATTCGCGAAGCAAACTTCAGAGAAGACAGATTATCCGAACTCCGAACCCGTAATGGTGCCGCGTATAAGGGAATCCACGCGTTGATTATGCACGACAGAGACACAACAAAATGCAGCGATTTTCGTACGGGAGTCCCTATTGATGAAAAGATCTTCTTTGATGACAAGATTGACATCCACCACATATTTCCCAAAAAATGGTGCGATAAACAAGGTGTCGAATCTAATGACTATAATAGTATTATTAATAAAACAGCACTCTCGGCACGTACAAATCGTATGATAGGTGGACGCGCTCCTTCAGAGTATTTGCGAAGAATACAAAAAGGGGCAGCGATAGAAACCTCCAAGATGGACGAAATACTCAATTCTCATCTTATCTGTCCAAGGACGCTTCGTGCTGATAATTTCAAAGATTTTTTTCAAACACGCAAAGAAGCCCTACTTGAGGTAATTGAGAAAGCAATGGGTAAAAAGGCAATCCGCGAAGGCGATGATCTGCCGGATACTTCGGTATAACAGAGGCAAGATAGCACAGTGGAAGCCATCCAATACACCAAAAGCATCCCACGTTATCTGGCAATGCGCTACCTTGGGAAACGGTGGCGAAGTCTTTATACGTCGCCCGTCTCTTGTGTGCATCTCGTTGATATACCAGAGCCACAACTGCCGACACCTGAATGGATCAAAGTCAAGCCCAGACTCAGCGGTATCTGTGGCTCCGATTTGGCGACAATTACTGCGAAAGGGAGCCCCTATTTCTCGCCGTTCACATCAACGCCTTTTGTGTTAGGACATGAAATCGTCGGCGATATTACGGAGATCGGGGATGCTGTGGACGGCTTTTCCGTTGGTGCACGCGTGGTGATTGAACCCGCGCTTTCATGCAAGGTGAGAGGCATTTCGCCGCCGTGTTATCAATGCCAAAACTTGCGCTTCGCTAACTGCGAAAATATCACAAAAGGAGACATCTCCGAAGGCGTTCAGACAGGCTACTGTCGCGATACGGGTGGCGGGTGGAGTCAGTCCGTTCTCGCACATCAATCACAACTCCATCTCGTCCCTGACGATATTTCGGACGAAGCCGCTGTCCTCCTCGAACCCTTCGCCTGCGCGCTACACGGGGTCCTGAAAACAAAAAGTTCGGTAGGAGGGATTTGTGATCCCGACGCTTCGATCTGTGTAATTGGTGGCGGTACCATCGGGTTGCTCACCGTCGCGGCACTTCGGACACTCGGTCACCGAAATCGAATTATCATCTTCGCCAAATACCCGCATCAACAGCAATTGGCGCGTGAACTCGGTGCAGATGACGTGCTATCACCGAACAGCGATCGATACGCGGCGTTCTCTGAGCTAACGGGTGCGGAATCGTACCAACCGGAGTTGGGACAACAGGTATTAACCGGTGGTGTGGACGTTACTTTTGACTGCATCGGGTCCAGCGTCACGATAGATGACGCGCTCCGTTTCACCCGTGCGGGTGGCGAAGTTATCTTAGTCGGTATGCCGGGAATCCCCAAAAACGTTGACTGGACCTCAATTTGGTATAAGCAATTGCGCGTAACAGGTGCCTATACGTACGGGCTCGAAACGCATAACGAGGAAGAAATTCATACCTTCACACTCGGTATGCGCCTCCTTCAAAAGATGGAAACCCATTTGCGTCCGCTGGTAAGCACACTTTTTCCGCTCAGAGATTATAAACGTGCCATCCAGACCGCCCTGAACACCGGCAAGACCGTCACGGTGAAAACCGCATTTGATTTACGGTTCTGAAAATATTAGGGTAATCTGATAAGAGAGAGCCTTCAATCAAGAAGGTGCTATAATCTCTGAGGAGGTGTGTAACGTTTTTGGCAGTGTTGAGAGGTAGGTTGATAAGGCTATTTAGTTTTCGGCTGCTGGATAGGGAAAAATCCTTCACTGTTTTCTTTGGAGTCTCGGATCAGATATCGTAAGGCTTTGTTAACAGATGCAGCGTCTGGAAACACCGCAACAATGTCGGGTTCTAATTTGACAATAGAAGTATCATGCTGTTTAGACCCTGGGTCTAAAATCTTCGTTGGTAAGCGGCAAGAATGCGTATTTGTGTTTTCCTCGGAGTCTTGGATCAGACATCGCAGGGCTTTGTTAACAGTAACATCGTCTGGAAACACTGCGGCGACATCAGGTTCTAACTTGACAAAGTTACCGAACTGCTTACGCCCAGGACCAAACTTCCGCACTCGCAAGTTTTTCAGATCATACTCTGGACGAAGTTCATCATGTATTATTGTTTTATCCTTGTTCATAATATATCAAATCGTTGTTTGTTTGAAGTCCTGAATTATATTTTGGGTAGATTCATTTTACTATACGCTATATGCGAAAAAATATCAATATGTAGGGAACAAAATTTTTATTGTTAATTTTCTACTTTGGCATAAGTACCCCTAAGCAATTGACTGACACACGCCTGTTATGACACCTCCTGCCGCGTCTCACTCTCAGAATCCCGTTCAAACCGCCCATCTTACTCATACTGGACTTACGGCGCGGAGTGTCCTCATCGGTATGGCAGCAGTGATATGCCAATGCCTCGTCACCCCCTACAACGATTTCCACGTCGGCGGCACCTACCTTGCGGGAAACCATCTGCCCATCGCCATTGTCTTCGTCATGCTGGTTTTCGTCCTCAGTGTCAATGTGCTCCTGAAAAAACTGAAACCCGGTACCGAGTTGCAAGGCGGCGAACTCCTGATTATCTGGGGGATGATGTTGGTCGCATCTGGCATCCCCTCTTCAGGATTGATGCGATACCTCGTTCCACTCGCTGTCAGCCCACACTATTTCGCGACCCCAGAAAACGAATGGGTTACCCTTTTTCATCAGCACCTTCCAGATTGGATGGTCGTGAAAGACCCGAAAGCCGTTTTCTATTTCTATGAAAAACTACCAGACGGTGATTCGATCCCGTGGCGGGCATGGTTGAAACCGATTATCGGCTGGAGCGCGTTTGTTCTGATCTTCTATTTCGTCACCATCTGCTGGACAGTCCTCCTCCGAAAGCAGTGGGTGGAACATGAACGCTTCACTTTCCCGATCGTTCAACTGCCACAGGAGATGTTTCAATCACCGTCAGGGGGTGCGCTGCTGAATAGGTTCTTCAAATCGCCGCTGATGTGGTGCGGTTTTGCGATCCCGGTGATACTGCACGGCTTGAGGGGATTGCACCTCTACTTCCCAGCTATCCCGAACCCACCTCTCGATTTTGCGATTGCCCGATACTTCACCGAAAAACCGCTGTCCGCTTTGCAGTGGTGGCCCACCGTGCATCTGTTTATCTATCCGTCGATTATCGCCATCGTTTATCTGCTCACCCTCGAAATTTCGTTTAGCTTCTGGTTCTTTTTCATGCTTGGAAAGATGGAGACAGTCCTTATCTATGCGACAGGCTCGAAAGTGAATCAGTGGACCTTCCACCAAAATCAACAGATGGGTGCACTGCTCGTTTTTATCGGATTTATTCTCTTCATCGGCAAACGCCATTTCGGAAGGGCGTTCGCCACAATTTTTGGTAAACGAGCAAGCGGTGATACCAACGAACCTCTCCCTTACATTTGGGCAGTAGGTGGATTGATTGTCGGGACCTTACTGCTGACCCTGATATGCAGTATGGCGGGGATGAGTGTATGGGTGGCACTCGTCATGCTCGGAATCTTCCTCGGTATAACGACAGTCGGAACGTGGATGGTCGCGAATGGCGGACTATTGTTTATCATCTACTCCTTCCTGCCCGGCGAATTCCTGATTACGTTGTTCGGCAGTTCCCGCGTGAACGCCTCAAGTTGGACTTTAGTCGCTTATGAACGCGTCTTGATGTTCGATATGCGGGAAATCCTGATGCCGGGCGTGATGAACAACTTCAAACTCGCGGAACCGTTACGTCTCAGACAACGGCCGTTTCTACTCGCCATGGGCATCGCAATCGTCTTGGCAATGGGGGTCTCCTACTATTCCTCTTTAGACCTCGCGTACACGCACGGCGCGGTGAACCTACAACACTGGACCTACATGATCTCCACAACCACCCCATTCAATCGCCTCACAAGTATCCTCCAAAACCCGACCGGTATTGAACTGGAACGGATCGGTTCGTTCCTCTTCGGCGGTGGCACGATGTTCGGGATGCTCTGGATGCGCCACCACTATCTCTGGTGGAAACTGCACCCGATCGGCTCTCTCCTAATGACAAGCTACGCAACCTATTGTTTTTGGGGTTCATTCTTCATCGGTTGGCTCCTCAAATACACTGTTCTGAAGTTCGGTGGCGTTGCCCAGTACCGTAAACTCCGTCCGCTCGTTTTAGGCGTTGTGTTAGGCGAGTGTTTCATCGGTGGTATCTGGATTATCGTTGGACTGATGACCGGCATCGGCTATCGTCTACTACCCGGTTGATATAGGGCAGATACCTCCGTATTTTTCTTGACTTTTACCTGTTTTTGTTATATAATGCCTACATAGTTAACCCATCTTGTGGCTGACACTTGGTATTGAGTCGCAAGACCTAAGTTTATCGGGTGATCCTTCCCTAATATTTAGGCACCAACTTCTCTAAAAAGACCTGAACCATTTTTAAGGAGATAATCATGGAAAATAACGTACCAATGACCCGCGAAGACCATTGGAGCCGTCCGGTGGCTATGGCTCCCGACGGGCAATGGCTCTCTTTACGAGAAGTGGTAGACGAAGAACCCGCTCAGTTTTCGTTTATCCAATTGACCCCTGAGCAACAATCTGAATTAGTTGCGGAACGTATTCGACAGCGCCCCAAATTTGACGTAGGTATCTTGGGGCTGGGCGTATTCAGTAAAAAGCGTGCCATTAACGAAGTCAGGGCGCGAACGCGTATAGGACGTACGTTAATTGAGGTAGAGCAGCGAATGATAAGACTTTTGATTGAACGTGCCCGCCAAGGAACTCTCTAATCTGCAAAATAAGAACACTTTTCAGATAAAAAACACAGCATTAAATTGGGAACATTTTTGAAAATTCTCGCTATTGATTCCAGTTACGATGAAATTACACAAGTATCGTGTGTCTATCGAAATCGGCATGTTTATCCTTACTTGGAATCCAGAGGGTTTGAACTTGTTTGAGAACCCAGATATTATCAACCCTCGTCTGTTTAGCAGTCATCCATCATACCCGTTAAAACCATTCTTCAAGATTGACTTCTGCCTCCAAAATTCACGCCTTACCTACAATAAATAACCCAAAAACCTCGTCAAACAGCGAAAGCCCCGAAACTGCACCATTCTGTGCAACTCAGCATGAACCTTGCCCTATTCGGTGCAATTTTTGCCAAAAATATCAGTCTTGATGCAGTTTAGGTTGGCATAAAACTTGCTCGTACCAACTACAGTATGAATGCTTAAATCTGATAAAAAATTTGCATATTCCCATAAATTGTGCTAAAATAAATTGGCGATTGCAAGCCGTAAAGACATCAATTGAAATCATCTTATGAAGCGAGTTATCCCGTTTAAATGAAGTATTTCACCTATTTTGGAAATCATCTCATCAACGCAAAACTACCGGACAATTCAGAGGTTTACTACGCGAACCCTCCGCTGCCCGGCATCAAGCGCGACGCACTAAGCGAACACACGCAGCACGCCTTTGAAAATCCACTTGAGATGCCACCGCTGAGCGAACTCGTCAATGGTAACTCAAAAGTGCTTATCCTGTTCGACGACAACTGCCAACCCTTTCCAGCCACGAAAAAACCTGATATGCGGCAGATTATGATTGAGACACTCCTGAGGATGCTTTACGGTTCCGGTGTGGAGAAGAAGAACATCGAACTGATATGCGCTGTCGCACTGCACCGAAAGATGAAGGAACACGAACTCGCTTATATGCTCGGCAAAAACATTATGGACGAGTTCTATCCAGACCAACTCCGAAACTTCGATGCGGAGGATGCAGAGCAGATTGTTTATGTAGGGCACACAGAAAAGGACGAAATCGTTGAGACGGATAAAGCCGTGCTCGAAGCCGATCTGGTAATTTATGTAGATACGATACAGATCCCACTCAACGGTGGACATAAATCTGTCGCCGTGGGTCTTGGGACGTATAACTCCATCGCACCTCACCACTCACCACACATGACATCGGAAAGTCCACACGTGATGCAACCGGAAGGTTCACACATGCATGCCTGTATCGAGCGGATGAGTCGTCTCATTCAGAAAGAGACCCCTATCTTGGTACTCGAAGCGGCGATGAACGGTGCGATCTATCCATTTCATCTTCGCTACGTCGGGAAACCGAACCGCGACTGTAACGTGGCAGAGCGCGTCATAAAAGCCTTTACACCGGCGACTTTATCACTTCTGCCCGAATCACTGCGTTACGCAATTCTCAAGAGTGTGCGGACGGACTATGAACCCATACAGATTAACGCAGGCGACATCGATGCTGTTCATGCAAGAACGTTGAAATCAATGAAAGATCAGTTGGCAATAGACATCCCGCGCCAGTTCAGTACTTTAGTCTTCGGACTCCCTGATATGAGTCCTTATGCTGTCGACGCGCGTATCAATCCCGTTCTGGTGGTGAGCGACATCTTAGGCTACGTCTTCAATTGGTTCTACAACAAACCCATCATCAAAAAGGACGGCGTTGTTATCATCATGAACCCGACGTATGAGATTTTCCACGAAGAGTATCACGTCGCCTACAAGCAGTTTTACGATGAAGTCCTCGCCGAAACGACGGAACCCTTTGAGATGCAGCAGAAGTTTCAGGAGAAATACGCGAAAGACGAGTATCTCATCGACTGCTATCGGAACAAATTCGCGCATCACGGCTTTCATCCGTTTACTGTCTGGTATTGGGCAACATATCCGTTGAAATATCTGGCGAAGGTGATTCTCGTCGGTCCGAAGGAGCCGAGAGTCGCACAGCGGTTGGGTGTTGATTGGGCAAAAAACTTAGACGACGCGCTCGCAATGGCACGCGAAATCTCCGGTGATGACGATGTAGTCGCCTTAACAATGCCGCCGTTCTTCTATGCAAACGTTGGAGGTTAGGGCAAGGGAAGTATGTCTTCAAAAGTTTACGTTGAAACCTCAGTTATTGGTGCATACTTTGAGGAGAGAAAAGATATTGTCTCGGCTTCACAACGTCATTGGTCCCGTCTTTGGTGGGATCAAATCAAAAGTGGGTATGATGTAGTAGTTAGCGAAGCAGTCATTAACGAATTAGCCAATCCGAACTACCCTTACTCACAAGATACCGTTGCTTTAGTAGAGGATATACAACGTGTTGAGTCTGTCGACGAGGTCTATGACATTATTAACGTTTACGTTACGCGAAAGCTGATGCCACAAGATATTTTGGGAGATGCCCTGCACTTAGCTCTTGCTTCATACCACAAATGTGATTACTTATTGACATGGAATTGCAGACATTTAGCAAACCCAAACAAATTTCAACATATTCGGATTGTGAACACAGCGTTAGGGTTGTACGTCCCAGTAATTACTACACCAAACCAGTTAATAGGAGAACCCAATGATTAAAGATTCCCCCATTGTTGAAGACACCCGTCGTGTTCGCCGCATGATCTCTGAGAAATTCGATCATGATATAGGTCGCTATATTGCCTACTTGCAAAGCGAGGCAGCTTCACGTCAAGCGAAGAAAGCCGCTCAACAGTCCAACAGCAACGGAAATCGCATCACTGACACGGAAAACCACGAACAGACAGACAAGGAAACTACAGCAAATTGAACTCGCTAACCTATTAGGTAAGAAACAGAGGAGTCTGATGCAAGATACGGACATTTTGATACCTACAAGTACGATCGGAAGTTACGCCCCGCCGAGTTGGCTGTGTGTGACACTGGAGGCAATCGGACGCGGAGAACTCGGCGAAACCGACATCAACGAAACCCTTGACGACGCAGTCCGAACTGCCATCGCCGATCAGGAGCGCGCTGGCGTTGACATTGTTACAGAGGGTGAGATGCGCCGCCAAGACTTCGTGCTCGGTTTCTATGAACGGTTCCCCGGATTAGAACAACTTCCGGCTCCCAGAACACAGGGGCCGGATGGACACGATCAGCGAGGCAAATGGCTGCCCTCTGTTCCACTCGCAGCACCTGATGGACTCGGTATCCTCGCAGAATTTGAATTTGCGAAAAACGAAACAACGAAACCGCTCAAGGTAACATGCCCCGGTCCGTTCACCCTCTCCGGACGAATTCAGACAGGTGGTATCTATAAAGAGCGACTTGAAGTTGCTTACGCTTGTGCCGAGATTATCAATACAGAACTCCGTCAACTCGTCGCAGCAGGTACGGAATTTATCCAGTTAGACGAACCCTCTTACGCCGTTTACCCCGACCGGCCCGAAGAGTTTGTCAAACTTTTCAATCACACGGTTGAAGGTATCTCTGCAAAGATTGGACTGCATATCTGTTTCGGTAACTACCGCGGCAGAGCCGTCGGTAAACGTTCATACCGTCCGCTCTTCCCACACATTTTAGACGCAGCTTTCGATCAACTTGCACTGGAGTTTGCAAACCGAGAAATGGCAGAAATCGCATTGTGGAGCGAATTCCCGAACGATAAAGAACTCGCCGCAGGGCTTATCGATGTCAAAAATTACTACGTGGAGACACCAGAGGACGTTGCAGCGTTGCTGCGCGAAGCACTCAAGCATGTGCGTCCCGAAAAACTTGCGATTACACCGGATTGCGGTTTCAGCCAGACAGCGCGATGGGCAGCCGCCGCCAAACTTAAAACGATGGTAGCCGGTACTGAGATTGTTCGTCATGAACTCACAGGAGCATCCTCCTAATTGGGCACAAGGCGTGAAGATAAAAACTACCGCGAGGAACATTAAAAAGTTATGAGCACAAACAGGAAAATACCTACACCTGAAGAAATCGAAAAGGAATTCCAAGAATTCGTACAACAGAAGTATGGTGGTAGCGTCCGCTTGATTAACGCGACCGCCAGTGAAGCCACACCCGAAACACAAGAAGAGGACGAAGGACCGGAGCCGAAAAAGACCTTCGATCTGAAGTTTGATCTCAAACCGAAAGAGATTAAGCAATACCTCGACCGATACGTGATTAAACAGGACGATGCAAAGAAGGCACTCGCGATCGCCGTCTGTGACCACTATAACCACGTCCGGGAGTGCCACGAAGACCCAACCGCTGCGGATGCAGACTACTCCAAGCAGAACATTGTTATGCTCGGACCAACCGGTGTCGGCAAGACGTATCTCATCCGACACATTGCCAAACTCATCGGCGTGCCGTTCGTCAAAGCGGATGCGACCCGATTCAGCGAGACGGGTTACGTCGGTGCGAATGTAGACGACTTAATCCGAGAATTGGTAACGCAAGCCGAAGACAACCTCGAATTGGCACAGTACGGCATCATCTACCTTGACGAAGCGGACAAAATCGCGACACCCCCAAATATCATCGGACGTGATGTAAGCGGTCGCGGTGTGCAGATCGGGCTTCTCAAATTGATGGAGGAGACCGAAGTTGACCTGCGCGCAGGAAACGATGTCGCCTCGCAGATGCGTGCCGCCATGGAATTCCAGAAAAGTGGTAAGGTCGATAAAGAGGTCATCAATACGCGGCACATCCTCTTTATTATCAGCGGCGCGTTCACCGGTATGGCAGATATTATCAAGAAACGTATGCATCAAAGTAAAATCGGCTTCAATGCCGAGATTACCAGCCAAACTGATGAGACGGCACAGTATTTTGAGGATGTCACACCGAAAGACTTCATCGACTTCGGTTTTGAACCTGAGTTCATCGGACGACTCCCCGTGCATGTCGTCTGTACGGAACTTAGAGTAGATGACCTATTCTACATTCTGAAGCACTCCGAAGGCTCCATCATCCGCCAATATGAGAACGCCTTCCGCGCTTATGGCATCACGGCACTGTTTTCGGACAGCGGTTTACAGCGAATCGCCGAAAAAGCGATTGAACAAAAGACCGGGGCGCGCGCCTTGATGACGGTTTGCGAAAAGGTACTGCGCAATTATAAATTTGAGCTTCCCTCTACCGGGGTCACGGAATTCGTCGTTACCGCCGAGGTTGTCGATGATCCCGATGTTGAACTCAAACGGATAATCGAAGATACCGATTACAACCGTAATTCCGTGATGTGCGAGCAAATTCGCCGATATGAGGCACAGTTCTACGCCGAACACCAATTGCACATCCAGTTCGATGACGAAGCAACGGCACTCATCTGTGAACGCGCGATTGCAGACGGACAAACAGTCCAACAGGTCTGCGATCAGCTGTTAGAAAGCTACCAGCACGGGTTGAACCTCATCAAACAGAACACGGGGCAATCTACATTCACCTTTCCAAAGTCGGTTCTGGAAAACCCAGATCAGGTACTTGAAGAGTGGATACGGGACTCCTATACCACAAAAGGTGGAGAATAGCAATCAGCCGTCGGGAGAAATAACCTTAACCATCAACGCGTGCCGTATCAAAATTATCTGTAGACGCGTTGATGGTTAAAACCATAAATCCGAAAGCCATTATAAAAAATTATGAACACCGAACGAAAAAGACAACCACGACCAGAACCGGTAGACCTACGAGAAATCGGTGCGCCTATTGACGGAGAACCACAGATTAGCGACCAACGTTTGTTCTTCCAACTCCACGTTTTTGAAGGATGCTTAGACCCCAGATTCATCACCGAGACACTTGAAAAAGGAAGTTTAGACGCAGTCGTATACGATGATCTGAACCATCCAACAGGGAGCGGTGTGCTTTTTATTGCCGAAGACCCAGCGATGCTAATGCCAGCGTCGCGAACCTTACTCCTAAAAGCACAAGAGGTTCCTGACCTTTTGTATCGTTCAGAGATGACCATGACGGGTCGAACCTATTCAAGCGGCAGAGAGCCTAATTTGGAAGAATGGCTTCTCAATAAACCGCGCCAAAATGTTCTCAACCCTGACTTTCCATGGGCAATTTGGTATCCGTTGCGCCGAAAACCCGAATTCTATCGCCTTGAACACCGTGAGCGCGGAAGAATTTTAGGTGAACATGCTATGCTCGGTCGCAGTTATGCCGCGGGAGGATATGCCAGCGATATCCGTCTCGCTTGTTTCGGATTAGATACAAACGACAATGAATTTGTTATCGGTTTAGTCGGTCCTGAATTATACCCGCTATCGCGTTTGATACAGGATATGCGGCAAACGGAGCAGACGACCAAATACATTGAATCGCTCGGTCCGTTCTTTGTGGGGAAAGTTCGGACGCAATTTTCAATTAAACACTAAGCGTGACAGAAAGAGATTTGTACCATACTGCAAGGAAAAGTAAAAAAATGAGAAATGTGCTTGCCGTTTGCACAAAAGAACTTTATACATATTTCGTCTCACCGATCGCCTATTTCGTCTGCTTTGTCTTCACAGCGATTTCAGGGTTCCTTTTTTCCATCATGCTCATTACTGCAAGCAACAGTGGCGGTACAGGCGGATTCGTGATGGGGACACTTTTCGGCAATATGGCTATCATCTTGATCTTTTTTACGCCAGTGTTGACGATGAGACTCTTTGCAGAAGAACGGAAATCCGGAACAATTGAACTCCTCCTCACCTCCCCAATTACAGATGGACAAGTCGTTCTCGGCAAATTTTTCGCGAGTTGTACACTGGTGCTTATCATGCTCAGTCTGACATTCCTGTTCCCACTACTGACGCAACGTTTCGGTTATCTCGACAAGGGTCTCCTGCTAAGCGGCTATCTTGGTATTTTTCTAATTAGTTCTTCGCTTCTGGCATTAGGGATGCTGATGTCATCAATGTGCAAGAACCAACTCGTCGCAGCATTGACGAGTTTCGGCATCCTCATAACGTTATGGGTGGTCGGCGCGCTCTCAGCCCGCGGTGGATCCATAGTCCAATTCCTGAGCTACCTATCGCTATCCGAACACTACCACGACTTTGCCCGTGGTGTCATCCTTTTGAAAGATGTTGTCTACTACCTCAGTTTCACAGGTGTCTGCCTGTTTGCGACGTTCAAGTCCATCGAATCATCAAAATGGAGGTAGAACATGGAAACTAACAAAGGGATCACGGGTCCGCTCTTCGGTTTTCTCACATTAATTTTCAGTTTCATCACCATCGCCAGTTGGATTTTCCAAGCATTCCCCATTTTCTGGATTTGCCTGCTTCTTGCACTTGTCTCATTGGCTGTTTTTGCTCGCTTGCAATTTGCCGACTTCATGAATTTCTTTGTCAGTCGCCAAGCGCGTTACGGTGCGAACGTTGCCTTGAGTATCGTTGGGGTTATCGGCATAGCGGTTTTTGTCAACGCCATTGTTATAAATCGGTTCGATAAAAAGGTAGACTTAACGAAGTTCCAACTTTACACGCTCTCGGAGCAGACGCAGACCGTTCTCAAAAACCTTGAGAAAGAAATCCATGTAATAGCGTTCTTTAAAGACAGTAACTCACAAGCAGCCCGCGTCAAAGATATGCTGGAATTGTATCAGCGCGAAACCGAATATCTCACGGTCTCATTCAAAGATCCTGAAATTGACATCCAACTCAGCAACAAGTATAATATCCTGTGGGACGGCACAACAATTTTTGAGAGTGGTGAGCGGCTGGAGAAGGTAACCAGCGTTGAGGAACAGAAATTCACGAGTGCAATTCTCAAACTCATCCGCGACGAAACCAAGAAGATTTACTTCCTTGTCGGTCATGAAGAACACGGACTTGATGATTTATTTGATAACGGATACAGTACCGTGCGGACAGAGTTAGAGAATCAGAATTACGATGCCGTCCCGCTCTCGCTCTTGATAGAACCAGATATCCCGGCGGATTGTGAGGCACTTGTCATTGCGGGTCCAAAAACCGCTTTGTCCTCTCATGAAATCAACATAGTGTCGAAATATTTGCGGCGCAACGGGAAACTGTTCCTGATGCTCGACCCATCGGTAATCTCAGCGGAAGATGTCAATAGAGGACTCGTCCGACTTATGAGACGATGGGGTATCACGATCGGAAACGACCTCGTCATCGACAAGACCCAATTTTTTCCATTGTTCGGACCGAAGGCACCGGTTCCAGGTCCCGAATTGCACGAGATCACACGTCCCATGCGAGAACCCGTAGTGTTTCCGTATACGCGTTCTGTGACACCCATAGAAGACAGACCCGCGAGTCTCAGTGTTAAATCCCTTATGAAGACCGTCGGTGGCACACAAGACAGTTGGGGAGAAACACAACGTATCAGTGACGGCACATTCGGCGAAGACTCCACCTATACAACCGGTGTAGACACACCGCCTCCTGTGTCCATTTCTGTCGCTATTGAGCAGAAAGCCGACGAAAACAACTCGGACAAAACTACAGGTGGTCCCACCCGCATTGTCGTTTTTGGGGATTCAGATTTCGCAGCAAACGCTCTTTTCCGAGCACCAGCCAGAGACCTATTTCTATCTATAATTAATTGGCTCACACTGGAGGAGGATCTCATTGGGATCCGTCCTATCGACTTACAAGGACAAACGCTGCGGCAGATGCACGTGCAAGACGGACGTTTGGTGCAAATAACTTCAGTCTTCCTAATGCCTTCAATTGTCTTTATTGCCGGGCTAATTGTCTGGTGGCAGCGCCGCAAAGGAGAGAACGCGTGAACTTCCGCACGACCCTCATCATCATTGTTCTCCTTGCAGGCATTGGCGGTGCGTACTTCCTGTTTTTTCAGGAATCGGCAGATGAAACGCCGAATGAAAAACAGCGGATCCATCAGGTCTACGGCATAGCAAGAGAAAATGTTCAGCAGGTGGAAATCTCGTTTGCGGATGCAGCATACCAAGACCTGAAATTGGTAAAAGACGCAACGGACGATTGGCAGTTAGAAAACCCGTTTTATGCGGATGCAGACGGCGAAAAAGTGAACCAAATGTTAGATGATATCCTCAACAAACGCGTCAAGCAGAAACTTGAGGTAACAGGACTCACACAGTATGGGTTGGATACACCGAGCATAACGCTTTCGCTTTGGACAGCAGGAACATCACCCGCGGCAACATTTCTTATCGGTAAGAAAGCGATTAACTTTTCTGTCTATGTCAAAGAAAAGTCCGAAGCACACATTTTTCTGATCGAATCCAGTGCGCTTGACGACCTGACGAAATCTCCCACTGACCTTCGCAGCCGTTCAGTTATTAAGTTCAGCACGGAAACGGTGTCTAACATTCAAATTGAACGCAGAGCCAAAGGATTGACCTCTCAACCCAGCACCGTTAATTGCGAGAAGCGAGGGAACACGTGGTTCGTCACGCACCCGATTGAAGCAAAGGCGGATGTCGAAGAAATTGAGACCGTGCTTTCAGAATTGCGTGCATTGCAAGTGTCAACCTTTGAAGCAGACACAGTAGAGGCTAACGTTCCTGCCCGGTTAGAGAACTCCGGTTTGGATACGCCGCGCCTCCAGATAGAACTTACAGATGGAGATAAAACCTACGCGCTTCACGTCGGTTCAGTAGTCCTATCAGAGGACGGAACACAGGAACGCGTTTATGTCAAATCCGTTCACCAAGATGCTATCTACACCGTTAGCGACGACATCTATACACTTCTCAACAAATCTGCTTTTGATCTGCGAGATAAACGGGTTATTGATTTTCAACGGACGGATACAATCGGCTTTGTAATTTCCAAAAGAAACCAACAGGACGATGAAAAAACTGTCGGCATAAAAAACTATGACAATATATGGGAATTAGAAACTCCGACAGGCAAAATAAAGACAGACGCGAAGGCGGTAGACGATCTGCTTTTCGGTGTAGACTCCCTTGAGGCTTCTGCATTCGTTGACGAGCCAGTTAAAAGCCTCACATCCTACGGGTTAGCAGCACCATCAATTAAAGTTGCATTCACACAACGTGGTGAGGAAAAGCCTGCAGTGCTGCTCATCGGAGACCATGCGGAGGACGGCACCGTCTACGTTAAAGCCGAACACACTGCCCAAGTTGCTCGTGTCAAACGTTTCCTAATTGATAAGATCGCATTAGGGGCAGCGTGGCTGCGGGATAAACAGGTGCTCAACTTCCACATTGACGATGCAATCCGACTCACGTTGTTGCACGCGGAAGAATCGCTGACCTGTCAACGTCTTGGCACAAACTGGCGACTCACCGCACCAGTGAAAGAAAATGCGAACAATGCAGAAGTTAACGCCATCATCTACGAACTCGACGATTTGAGGGCAGACGCTTATGTAGGGAGTGAATCTACACTTACTGATACCACTACAGGCTTCAATTCCCTGCAGGTCCAACTTACTATTGAATTAAGAAACCAGAAAGTGTATACTTTGCAAGTCGGTAGGTCAGACGCGTCCGGACGTTTTTACGCGCGGCTCCAACATGAACCGAACTTAATTTTTCTGCTCAATGCAGAACTCGTTCCAAAACTAAAAACAACGCTCGCGCTGCTTCGTACGTCGGAACAGGGATCTCCGTAGCAAGCAGCATGCGAAGCAACGGTTGAACGTTATGCAGACGTATATTATCGCAACCGCTTACTTTTTCTTTATTATTGAACTGCTCATTATCAGTCGGTCTTTTCGGTACGCGCGGCGCGAACGTCGTGCTGAGCGCCCTGCTTATACACCAAAAGTCGCAATCATCGCGCCTCACTACGGATGGGATGCCGACACAGCGGAACACGCGAGAGGACTTTTGCATCAAGATTATGCGGGTGAGTATGAAATCTTCTTCGTCACACACCAAAAAGTAGATGTAGGACATGATGTCTCTTACCCCCATCTGTGTGAAATTGCTGAGGCAGATCCACACGCGCATGTGTTGCTCGCACCCAACATCGTTGAAAACAATCTTCCACGTTCACAAAAGGTACAGAACCTCCTCACCGCCATAGAAACACTTCCAGACGATATTGAAGTCATTGCCTTTGTAGATGCGGATGTCGCTGTTCGAGAGGATTGGTTAACACTTCTTGTTAACCCACTCCAAGAACAAGAGATCGGGACAACCGTCGGTGGACGGTTCTATTTCCCACAGACATGGAACATCGCATCCCTTGTGGAATCCATCTGGGTCAATTTTCAGATGAGTTTTCAAGGCGATCATCCGTTCTCAATGGTATGGGGCGGCTCTAATGCGTTCCGACGCGAGATGCTTGAGAAGGCACACATCCTTCAACGTTGGGAAGAGGCAACAATAGAAGACCTCAATACCACGCTTGCGATGAGAGATGTTAAGCACAAGGTGCACTTTGTCCCGGACTGTATAGCCATCACACGCACCGCCAATCGTACATGGCACCAAATCGTCGAATTCACAAACCGTCAGATGATTATGACGCTTCACATGGGGCTTTGGAAGCAATGGCTCGCAAGTCTCGTTGTGTGTCTGCCAAAAGGTCTCTTCATGTTCGGATCAATTCCGCTGCTATTCCATAGAAGAGAATTACTACCGATTATTTTTATCATTTTTCTCGAAGCAATCAGCTATCGGCTCTATTCCAAAAACTTACCGCGCTGGCTCCAAAACATGCCAAAAGTACGGCAGGCAATTAGTATCTCCTCCTACGTCGCTTCAGTCGGTATATTCCTCGCGGGTCTCAATGCGGTATATGCCGTATTCCAACGCAAAATTACATGGGGTGGTGTGCGTTACGAAATCCTGTCCGCGACAAAATGTCGAGTTTTAGGAGCAGTAAAGCCGAAAGAGAAAAACAGTGATTAAGGAAATACCAATTTGCTTTTTTTCCACAATGTGGTATAGTATTCATAGGGAAATCCACGACGGTCATGAAAGGAGCGAAAATGGAAAAAGAAAAAGTTACGAAATCGGACAAAGAATGGCAAGAACAACTAACCCCGGAAGAATTTAAAGTAACTCGGAAGAAAGGGACAGAACGCGCTTTTACAGGGCAATACCACGATTCCAAAGAGCAAGGCACTTATCACTGTATCTGTTGTGGAAGCCCGCTCTTTAGTTCCGAAACCAAGTACGACTCAGGAACAGGGTGGCCCAGTTTTTGGGACGCTGTATCTTCCGAATCCATTGAGATGAAATCGGATCGCAGCATTTTTTTCATGCCGCGTACCGAAGTCGTCTGTAGTCGATGTGACGCGCACCTCGGACACGTTTTCGATGATGGACCACCGCCAACAGGCAAGCGTTACTGCATGAATTCTGCGGCACTAACATTGGTCCAACCAGAAGACGAATCCTAAGTCAGTTATCGGTAGTCAGCGGTCAGTTTTCAGTTAATCTCTTGTGGATAGTGCCTTATCGAGCATATCTCTTTAACTGATAACTGAAAGGTTTTTGCAGAAAAACCGAACTGACAACTGACAACTCATAAAAGGAGAATTGATGGCACTACGAAGTCGAATCTCATCAAGATTTCTTGTTAACGAACTTGCTACCGCTATATCGGAGGATTGGGGGACTTCGCGCAAGTTCATGCGTTATCAACTTGCCAAGGAGAGCTTCAACTGGCGACACCCACTCGGTGCGAAGCACGGCAAAGGCGACGCGATTCAATTGGTAAGCCTCCGCATTACCGACATGTGTAATCTCCGTTGCCACTCCTGCGGACAATGGGGTGATAACGGCTACCTTCTCGGGGAATCCCTCAAAGACCTCAAACAACGAGAAGTCCCTGTCGAAATCTATAAGAACCTCGTCGACCAGATTGTTGACGAAGGGTGGTCCCCGGTTTGGTATATCTGGGGTGGTGAACCGATGCTTTACCCTGGGATTATCGAATTGATGCACTACATCAAAGAGCGGGGGATGCCGATATCGCTCGTTAGCAACGCAACCAACATCGCAAGACGCGCAGACGACATCTTAGAAACCTGCAAAATCATCTACCTGAGTGTTGATGGTCCGAACGAGGAAATTCACAACACACAACGCCCCGGCGTATCTGAAAACTACGACAACTTTAAGGATGTCAAAGCCGCTCTGGAAACACTAAGTGCAGAAAAAGAGAAGCGGAACCTTGCATTCCCTTACATTATCCCGCTTAGCTGCGTCACAATGTATAACATAAATGAGGTCGTAGATCTCTATAAGTTCACCAGCCAATACGCAGACGCGCAAATCTTCTACCTGACATGGTGGATAGATTCTCAATCCGCGCAGGAACACACAGAAGACTTTGAAAAACGTTTCGGATTCAAACCGCAAACCCACTATGGTTGGATAGGTACTTGGAAAGACTTTGATCACGGTGTCATCTTAGATCGCTTTGAGGAAATGGAAAACCTCTCTAATGAGCAGCAACGCTGCCCCCCTGTCATGATGCCGAGACTTAATACAAAAGGCGAAATCCAACGCTATTACACAGATCACAACCAAACCTTCGGATACAACCAGTGTGTCAGCATTTACATGACGATGGAAATTGATAGTAACGGCGATGTTAGCCTCTGCCGCGATTACCACGATTACATCATCGGCAATATTAAAACGGACAAGGTTGTCGATATGTGGAATAATCAGAAGGCGATGAAATTCCGACAGTCCGTAAGTAATGATGGACCGATGCCGGTTTGCCGACGGTGCTGCGGTTTGATGGGATTTTAATGGCTGTCGGTTGTCAGTTGTCAGTTTTCAGTTAAGAGAGTTCAGTAACAATTTACCCGTACTTGGTGTACATCAGCAGAAATGCTTTTTTCAGAAATCTTTTCCCGATAACATATTGAAGGAACACTATGAAGATTGGTTTACGTATTCCCGGCACAGCCCGTCAATTGCCCTTCGCAGACTTTTGCAAGTGGTGTGCAGACAACGGGTTTGATGCCGTTGACATTGGAGAAGTCACCCCTGAAATCGTCCAAACCGCGAGAGACGCGGGACTTGCGATTGGCTCTGCGGATCTCCCCGGTACTGGCGATCTACTCAGTGCCAAAAAATCTAAACAGAGAGCCGGTGCTACCGCAGCAAAAGCCGCTATCCAAGCGGCTGCTGACAACGACGTTCACATCATGTTCTGTGTCTTTGTGCCAGAAGATGCGAGCCTCGGTAGAGCAAAAAACTTTGATATTTGGAAGGATACCATCCCACCCATAGCCGAATTCGCCGCCTCTAAAGGCGTGACGATCGCGGTAGAGGGATGGCCAGGTCCGGGTCCTGCTTATCCCGCCCTCGGCTGTACACCGGAGATGTGGCGCGCTATGTTCGCTGAATGCGACTCTCCAGGTTTGGGACTTAACTACGATCCATCGCACCTCGTCAGAATAGGAATTGACTACCTACGTGCGCTGAACGAATTCGCACCGTATGTCAAACACGTCCACGGCAAAGACACCGCTTTCGACGAAGAGGCACTCTACCTGCACGGTAATTTGGGACCGAGTTTCCAAAGTGCAAAAGGTTTCGGTGAGGATTGGTGGCGTTATACCATTCCCGGCGACGGCATCGTGGACTGGCTGAGAGTCGTCCAACGCTTAGAAGACGAAGGTTTCGATGGTATCGTCAGCGTGGAACTTGAAGATTACCGTTATTGGCGAACATGGGAAGCGGAATCGGACGGTCTGCGCCGTTCACGTGAATTCCTTGATGAGTTCGTCCGTTAACCCTTGTGGGAGGGGTTTTCACGTCTGGCTATCCAAAAAAGGCAACAGCGCAACTAAGGAGAATTACTATGAAAGAACTTCTTCATAAGGGCATGGAAGCCGCACCTGAGAAGTACCTTGCCCACCTCATCACAGAAGAAGAACGAACCCATTTTGAAGAACAAGGTTACCTCTACATTCCGAACGCCCTCTCCGCGGAGATGCGTGAACAGTTGATATACGCTGTAGACACCTTGTACACCAAAGCACTCGCAAACGGCAGAGCAACGCCCGGCTCGCAGTGGGGTTGGTCGGATTTCTTAGGCACCGATGACGCACTCTTAAACCTCGTCGATCTACCGACGACGTTGCCCAAAATTTGGGGCATCTTAGGATGGAATATCTACCTCTACCATGCCCACATGCACGTCAAACCGCCAGCATCGCCGGATGCCGAAGAGGGTGAAGGATGGCTGGAATGGCATCAAGACAGCGGACGTGTCAACATTGAGCTCGAAACGCATCCACGTCCACGTTTGTCCATGAAAGTGGCATATTTCCTCACAGACGTTTCTGAACCGGGACGTGGCAACTTTTACATTCGTCCGGGCAGCCATCTAAAATCAGATATGGCCGTTCCGGAATATGAGATCAGCCGCGACCCGCGCGAAGCGACCGCAGACGATGTCCCCGACGATGCGATGCCGGTCTGTGTAGAACCCGGAACCGCTGTGCTGTTCGATAGACGACTCTGGCACTCACGCAGTCCAAATCGCTCCGAAATTACACGGAAGGCACTCTTCTACGGCTACGGCTACCGCTGGATCCGTCCCAAAGACGAGATGACAGTCGAACCGCTTTATGAACGCTGTGATGCGATTCGTCGGCAGCTGCTGGGGGCAGCCACCAGAAACAACGGACGCTACGTCCCCTCCGAAGACGACGTGCCTCTGCGCGGTTGGCTCATTGAGAATCTCGGTGAAAATCCTGCTTATGCAATGGGACCCCGGCACGCCTAATCTATAATCTTTTAGGGCGAGGTAACATGCCTCGCCCAACCATATCTTCTCAATCAACAAGGCAAATTTCGTGCCTTAACATCACACCTTTTGCCTTCCTCACTATACAATTTTTTAGTAAAATTTGACATTCCTCCCATAGTTAGGGTAACATATCTATATCTTTTATTTAACGGAGATTAACAGAAAACCAACTTTAAGATGCTATTCACGGACAGGAAACCGAAGGTCTATATTGAAACCACAGTCGTTAGTTATTTAGCCGCGCGCCTCAGCCGAAATGCCACGATAGCTGCTCGGCAACAAACGACTCGACAGTTTTGGCATGAACATGCTGACAGATTTGAATTGGTAATTTCACCCACAGTTATTTCCGAAATTAGGCGCGGCGATGCAGAAGCCGTTCAACATCGACTTAACCTTATATCAGATATAACCAGATTGCCAATGTCAGACGCAATTTCAAACCTTACGCAAAATCTACTGGATACCGGAGCAGTCCCACGAAACGCTGAAACAGATGCGACGCATATAGCGATTGCAGCGGTTCATAATATTGAATACCTTGCTACATGGAACTATAAACACATTATCAATGTGCATCAGCGGCGACATATCGAACAGGTCTGTGATGACAACGATTTTCGACCCGCGATTATTTGCACACCTGCAGAACTAATTGAGGTAAACTTATGAAACCCGATCCTATTCTTGAAGAATGCTACCGCATCAAGGAAGAATATAGTGCGCAATTCAAGGATGTACAGGAACTCTTTGAACACCTAAAAGAGATCGAAGCAGAAGAAAAACGGAAAGGTAAGAAGTACGCCCCGCCACCGCAATACCTCGAATTTAGGGTCACAGCCGAACACCTCGAATTTGTAATAGGTCGCGCGAAAAAGGCAGGCACGGACATGCAAATCGTTGCGTTGCTCAAACGGCTCAAAACTGGACTGATAGCTTGCGACGCAGCAAAACCCCGCGCTGTGGACGATTTTGGGGTGACCCTACAAACCGAAACCGCTCGTACCCTCATACAAGATTGGACGATTGCAGCAATCCGGTTCATCCTTAAAGAAGACACCGATCTGGAATCCGAAACATCGCCTATCGCTCAAGAAGTCCGCCAGATTCTCACAGCGTGGTTGTCAGATTTTGTCGTCCTGAATTTTACGTTAGAGCTCTCTGAAGATATGCAAATCGTAGCGAAGCCAATCGTTGGTGCCGACACACGGGAAAAAGGGGAGTATCTCGCGAGCGCGCACCTTGAAATAAGAATGAAGCGCGGTGAGATACCAGAGGGATTAACACAAATTTTGAATCGCTTCAAAGTTTAACAGCTTTACGGGCAGGACATAATCTTGGTCTTTGCTATGCGCGCCCCGGCGCACATTTAGGAGCATCCCCATGAAAACTATATTGTTTATTTGCCTGCTGGCAGTACTTACCCTATCGAGTGCCTTTGCCGCACCTGAGTGGAAACCTTACGACGATTTTGAGGGCGATTTAGATGCCATTGATGAAACACCCGGACAGATACCGGACCTTGGTACGAAATGGGTGCGTTTTGTCCCAGAAAAACGTTTAGAAATGGGCATTGAAGATGGCGTATTTCGGATGAAAGTCAAAAGTCCCGGTGGACGCGATCCAGGATTCAAACTCGTTTTCGGATGGGATCCGCGCGACATCCTCGGTATCCAGTTCACTGTGAAGGTTGCTGAGCTCTCTGAAGCCGGTGGATGGTTCGGGGTGCTGTGCACTAACGAAGAACCGAACTGGAAGAATCCAAACTGGGTTTTCGGGATGTCACCGAGCCACCAACACGGTTGGGGCCCCAAGGGTGTGTTCGGTTCGGGTTCTGTTGGACTGCTCGGAGGTGGCGGTTGGAAAGCGTTTGCCTACGAAGACATCCCCGAAAATACCAATATGCTCAGAACGTTCCGTTTGGAGTGGAATGATGCGAAACATGAGATGGCAGTCACCGTCGATCCGGGTGAAAAGACAGAATGGAAAAAAGAGGACATCCCCTCTAATGCTGACTTAGGCGAATTCCCGTGGTGGAGCATCTATCTGACAGCCGACCAAGAGGTTGAGATCGCTGTTGACGATGTCTTCGTAAAATCGGAAAGTCTGCCTTATCCCGTAGAGGCACGTGGCAAATTGGCTTCGCGTTGGGGCGAAATCAAGTTAGTAGATTAGTGTACACCCTCCACCCTCTCAATTCCAGCAGAACGCAAGAAGGGGTGGTAGAAGATTCAGCTTATCCGATGTGAGAAGGTTACATTTTTCTGAACCTTTTTGTAAAATTTTATCCTCACTGCTTTATTATAGTAAAATCCGTAATTACTTATACACCAACACAAGGGCGAGGATACAATCCTCGCCAGCGACGGTGGGGTGTTGTTCTCTGGCGAACTGTAAACATATTTTTGGATTTTACTATAAGAGGTAAACCAGACCAATCGACTTCCGGTTTATAAACTGGAAAGTTAGAGCATTGTTTGTTGGAATTAGTTCCAAACAGTCATACAAGTCATCTACCAAGTGTGTTCAGAGCCAGGACACCGTATCAGTTATTTTTGGAGGATAAAGTGAAATTTCGGATTTGGAGTGAGAATAAACGCTTATTAGAACGAGTGTTTGATGCCGGTCTGCTATTACTATTCATTGGGATAATTTTGAGAAAGGGAGGTCCTGCCAAGGACTTACGATGTTTTGGTGCCCTTTTCTTGGCTTGGTGTGGGATTTCGTGGTCTTTTCAATGGGCAAACTTCCGGAACACCGTTTGGAGCAATATAGGGGCATTATTTCTGATCTTCATTGCTGTGTGCTTGATAGCGTTTCTTATGGCATAAAAGAATAAAAAACTCAAGCCCTGATAATGCTTAATTTCTATCCACACACCGTAGAGATAGGACAAGAGCGAAGAAAACTTCTAATAGATACTATTTTCTTTTTCACACAGTGGATATAACGGTGCTGGAATAGGAGGTTCAAACAGTGGCACCAGACAAAAGAATCGTCCTCAAGGCATGATGCAAGATAGGTCCTGCTTGTGCCGATACAAGCCATGTTTCCGGTGAATTCTTCAGTTAGATAGAAAACTCACAACATTTGATAAGGCAGTAGAAGGATCATCCTATAAACTATTTGGCTTTGTTGATTTCGTCTACATCTGCATGCTGATTAAATTTATGAGATAAGTTATGAGAGCGGGAGGCAATGCCTCCCGCAGGAAGATAATTACACTCATTGAGATTGTTCTGCCATACCGTTATAGGTATTACCCATATAACCGCCTGACTCTCGAATGATTTCTCCCTGTTCTCTATTAACATCTGGATTAAAGAGAAGCGTTAGTGCAGGGACAAGATCATTTACCACTGGAATCTTACTTAATAAGTGCTTCGTTCCTTCCCACAAAGCCGATCCTCCAGAACTACTAGATTCACGCTTTTCTACACAATCTGCACACGGACAATCTGAGGCGTGTACGTATTTGATACAAGCTGCCGGATCTATGTGCGGTTCCCCTCCACACTCAGAACACCGAAAAGGAGATGATACCTGATCCGCCAAAATCGAAGTCGGTGTAAGCATCAGTGCGATCAGCATAATCAGTGCCGTCAATCGTAAATGTTTATACATTCTCTTTCTCCTTGATTGGAAAGTTGTGCCCAATGAACAAGTCAGGCATCAGAAAAAATAAGCCAAAACACAATCCAACCAATTACCACTTTCACTTATTCCACGCCGAATTCCCTTCGGAGAAGCCCACGTGCCTCATGAAGTTTGCGCTTGACCGTGCCGAGCGGCAGCTCAAGTTCCTCCGCAATAGCCTTTAGGGGCATGTCGTGCAGATAAAACAGTATAGCAACCTCGCGGATATATTCAGGCTTGCTCGGCAGGTTTCGCACGGTTTCAATAGCCTCTGCCTTCAATTCTTCTTCACGACAGAGAATCTCAGCACTCCTATTGATGTGCCATGCCAACGTCCCATTTTCGTAAGGACGCTCGCCTTGCGAATGGTACGCGTTGTTGTAATACCGCCTACATTGATTGTAAGCGATCTGACGCACCCATCCGCCGAAACTGTTCACATCCCGCAGTCTGTTGACATTCTCCCAGACTGAAACCCAAGTACTGTTGAGTATATCTTGAGCATCTTGGTAGTTCCGAGATTCCGCCAAAATCAACGGCCATATACGCGGATTGTAGCGTCTCATTAACTCACTCAGGGGTTCATCATCCTCTGCTTGGAGCCTCCGAATTAAGCTTTCAGTCGTTACTATATCGTTGTCCATTAAGCGATAACCGGTTTGGATTCGGGCATAGAGGATGCGTTATCGCTAAAAGGTTCAGAAAAATAAAAGATTATGGAAGAAAGGGATTTCTTTACCTTCTAAAGATGCGGAGACGGATGGAAGGCTGGAAGATGGACTGAATGGCTTTGGCAACGACAATAGCACTGTTATCCGAAAAAAATACATCAACAGTTAAATCTAAACCATCACCTACCTATTTCTTAAAGAGACCTTTTTTTACGGAGAAAACGTGCATGATGGAAAAAATGAGTATGTCGATCATAGCCGTATATGCAACTTTCCGGTAAATGTCGTCCCCGCCTTAACTGCATATATTTGCTAAGGAAAACCTTCTTAGAATCTCCAGAAATAAAGGCAGTACCCGATTAACCACAAAAAGCCCGAGGTGTGTTAAACCTCGGGCTTTTAAGGTCTTTGATTGTTGTCAGTAGGTGGGGTTTGCAACCGCGTCAGCGCAGCGAGGAAGCCAGGCAAAACGGGAAACTGAATGGCTCTGCCACATGAATCCATCAAACCATTCTCCCTTCCCGAATAATCCCTTTCTCTGCCAGCGTAGCGAGTGCCTCTTCCGCGATGTGTGGAGGGATGCGTAACTTCCGGTTGAGGTGCTTTGGGTCCGTTAATCCGCCATAAGAGATATGGAGCCAGACGAGGAGCTCATTGCGGGTGAGTTCCGTGTTTTGTGCGATGATTGCTATCCGCCACATCTTCTCAGTTGCGCAGGGTGTATTGGTGATGATATGCAGTCCGGCTAAAATCTCATCACGAGTCATCTCCTCGCGCACGGCTGTCTGGACGAAGGCTGGGATGTTCAAGTTAAATCGAAATAGCAAAAGCTCAGGCATGCGTTCATGGAGATCAAATTCATCGATAAGCATCAAAAATAAAAAATCCTTTCACGTGCCGATGTCAAGCGCATCGCCAACAGAACCCGCGCGCAGCGCGCGAGTACGATATTTGAAGGCACAACCATCAGCCAATCAAAAAAATCGTGGAATTTGGACGTCGTATTTTCAGACGTATACCCAATTGCCAGTTGGGTGGAGACGGGAGGTAGAGGGATCTACCCCGGCAATCCGTCTCCAACGTCCACTCGCAACTATACGAGATTTTGCCGAAAAAATCAAGCAAAAATCAAGTAATCATTACGATGCTGGTTAAAATACCAGACATATCAAGCGATATATGGTATACTTAAACCCGCACTGACAACCTCACATTGGCAGTGCCGCGGTTGGGGAGACTGGATCTCTCGCCCAACCACCTCTAAAGGATTTTACGGATGCCGAGAAATATTATAGCAAAAATAAAAATAAAACACAACAATTTTTTTATTTTAACCCAATTTTTGTGCAAACCTAAGTCGTCATCCCCAATTCTTGGTAGGTAGTCAGACTTTTCAGCGTATTTTCCCTAATGCGACTCTGTTTGATGAAGTTCCCGGGTTCCTCGCCTACTGATAACTGACGACGCTGAAAATTATTGTAGACTTGATTATTTTGGGATTTCTGGGTATAATTATTATTGTTGACTTACACATCTCAACCCCATCTGTGTAAGTCCTAATACATATTCTTAAAAATGGTAGAATGAATTGGAGGAAGAAGTGGCAAGAAAAAAAATCAGTGTTATCGGTGCAGGGAATGTTGGCGCAACAGCGGCGTTCCTGATCGCACAAAAACAACTTGGGGATGTCGTCATGATAGACATCGTTGACGGAGTCCCACAAGGCAAAGCATTAGACATGGCACAAATGGGTCCCGTGGAACTGTTTGATGCCGCAGTTGACGGAGATCTGGATTACGCTGCAACCGCAGGCTCGGACTTAGTAATTATTACATCAGGCTCCCCACGTAAACCGGGGATGACACGCGAAGATCTGTTGCAAACGAACGCCAATATCGTCGGAAGCGTCACAGAAAACGTTGTGAAAGAGTCGCCAGACTGTATCATCATGATGCTTACGAACCCGTTGGACATCATGACCTACCACGCATGGAAGGTTTCAGGGTTCCCATCACACCGTGTTGTCGGTCAGGCAGGTGTGTTGGATTCGGCACGGTTCCGTTATTTTATCTCACTTGAACTTGGTGTATCTGTAGAAGACATCCATGCGCTCGTCCTCGGTGGACACGGCGACACGATGGTTCCGCTCCCGCGCTACACCACCGTCAATGGCATTCCTATTCCGCAGCTCATTCCGGAAGATCGTATTGAAGCGATGGCACAACGGACACGCGATGGTGGTGCTGAAATCGTCAACCTCCTAAAAACGAGTGGATACTATGCCGCCGGTTCCTCATTGGCACAGATGGCAGAGGCGATCATTCTGGATAAGAAACGACTGCTCCCCTGCTCTGCACACCTCACCGGACAATACGGTATCGACGACCTCTATATCGGGGTTCCGATTAAACTGGGTGGAAACGGTGTAGAAGAGATTCTCGAAATCGAATTAACGGACGACGAACTCGGGTCCTTACAGCACTCGGCACAAACGTATCGGGAAGGGATTGCGTTGTTGGGATACTAAGCAGTGGAACGTTGGGTTTCACGTCTCGTTCAACCCAACCCACAAACAAGCAAGATTACCCAAAAAGCACAATCCACAATCAAAAGAGAACGGAACGAAGCGAGGGTGATGCATAACGCGATTTGAGTTATGCATCACCCTCAGATAAATTACATCTCGCTGTCTTAACCTTACGCTTTCTGTGCCACCATACTGGAAAGGATGCCAAGGATTCTGTCGCACCGCTCAATTGTGTAAATTGTCATATCAATGTAAAGTTGCTTCGCCTCTAATTTAAGGAATTTCCAATCTGTTCCGGAGGTAGTTGCCCCATAGATACAGCGGATGTCGTTCTCCTTTTCGGCATTAAAGCGTTGGGCAGCAACCATTTCAGAGACACACTGTCCCAAACCAATCAGTAGGTCGTCCTTCTTTGCTTCAACAAGAATAATGACAGGTGCCTCCAAGAAAGATTGCCCTGGTGATAGACTGACTAAGAAATCGCATACGCCAGTCAAACCATTTTCAGCATCAACATTGAAGTCAATGCCAGAAAAAAGACTAATGCGCTGCTCAAAGTGCTCCCGGAGCTCCACAAGGACATCGGCGACAATCATTTCTGATTTTGCTTTCTCTGTTCCTATAGTTGTGGCTAAAGGTGCTTTCCTTGCCAACGCGGTTGTGAGATGGTCACTCGGTTCGACTATTTCTACTTCGGAAAAAAGTCCCGCGGTGTCAACCTTTTCGAGTTGGAACGCTGGCAGCACCGACTCTAAGGTGAACTCACTGTAAGCCATTGATAAAATCTCCTATGTGGTACCAACAGGATTACAATTTAGCAATACCATCTAACTTCTTTCTTTCTTTTCATCCTCATCAACGACTTCATATTCAGCGTCAACGACATCACTTTCAGGAGTGTCAGTTGTCGCATCAGCAGCGGATGGATCTTCTGTAGCAGCACCGGGATCTGCGTCCGCTGTTTGCTGATACATCTGTGCAGAGACCTCATGCCAGACCTGCGTCAACTCCTCCGTTGAGGATTGAATTTCTGCATGGTTGTCCGCCTCTAACGCCTGCTTGACACGCGCAACAGCAGCGTTCACTTTCTCCTTGGAGGCATCATCTACCTTGTCGCCGAACTCGCCCAGGTTTTTCTCTGTTTCGTAAACCATCGAATCGGCACGGTTGCGAGCCTCAACTTCTTCACGTTTCTGCTTATCCTCCTCGGCATGCGCTTCCGCATCTTTCACCATCTGATCGATCTCGGCATCGGAGAGCCCAGAGGATGCAGTAATGGTAATCTTCTGCTCCTTGCCGGTCGCGGTATCTTTGGCAGCCACATTGAGGATACCGTTTGCGTCAATATCAAACGCTACTTCGATTTGCGGTACACCTCTCGGTGCGGGTGGCAATTCGCTCAAGCGGAAACGTCCGATCGTTTTGTTGTAAACCGCCTGTTCCCGTTCGCCTTGAAGGACATGCACATCCACCGAGGTCTGATTGTTCTCCGGCGTCGTGAAGGTATTCGATTTTTTGGTCGGAATCGTTGTGTTCCTGTCAATCAACCGCGTGAACATCCCACCGAGCGTTTCAATCCCAAGTGAGAGAGGCGTGACATCTAATAAAAGAATATCTTTGACTTCCTCATCGCCTGCAAGGACACCCCCTTGAATTGCGGCACCGATGGCGACAACTTCATCCGGATTGACCCCTTTGTGTGGCTCTTTGCCGAAGAGCTGCTGCACGGCTTCTTGGACTTTCGGCATACGTGTCTGTCCACCTACAAGGATGACTTCATCAATGTCAGAAGGTTGCATTTCTGCATCGGCAAGTGCCTGTCGGCACGGGTCCAGCGAACGTTGGACGAGGTCGTCCGTAATCTGCTCCAGTTTCGCGCGGGTGAGCGTCAAGTTAAGGTGTTTCGGACCAGCGGCATCAACAGTGATGAACGGCAGGTTGATTTCTGCTTGTAGCGTACTGGAAAGTTCACATTTTGCGGTTTCTGCTGCTTCTTTTAAGCGTTGCAACGCCATCTGATCGTTGCGCAGATCAATGCCTTGGCTACTGAGGAATTCCTGTGCCATCCAGTCAATAACAGCTTGGTCGAAATCGTCCCCGCCGAGATGCGTATCGCCGTTGGTACTTTTCACTTCAAAGACCCCATCCCCGATTTCGAGAATAGAAATATCAAACGTACCACCGCCAAGATCATAGACAGCAATCTTCTTGTCGCCTTCACTCTGTAGCCCATAAGCAAGGGATGCAGCCGTAGGTTCGTTGATAATCCGTTCAACCTCTAACCCAGCGATTTTGCCTGCATCTGCTGTCGCCTGACGTTGAGCATCGTTAAAGTAGGCAGGCACGGTGACAACCGCCTTCGTGACTTCCTCTCCGAGATACCCCTCGGCAGTCTCCTTCATTTTCCGTAAAACCATAGCGGAGATTTCGGGCGGTGAATAATCCTTGCCATCAATATTTACAGCGACATCGCCATCTTTATCGGCTTTTAATTCATAAGGGACGCGCGAGGCATCGTCACCAATCTCGTTATATTTTCGTCCCATGAACCTTTTAATCGAAAAGATTGTATTTTGTGGATTCGTGATAGCTTGTCTTTTGGCAACTTGTCCAACGGGACGTTCACCGTCGCTGGTAAAACCAACAATCGAAGGGGTTGTCCGGTTTCCCTCGGCGTTCTCAATTACTTTGGCATCGCCGCTCTCTAAAACGGCTACGCATGAATTTGTTGTACCTAAATCAATTCCAATGACTTTACTCATTTCCAATTTCTCCTCTGTATGAATAGTTTAAGGTAGGCACATCGCGGTAACAATGCGCCTATTGATTATAAGCCTATAATTATTTGGACATTGTGAAAGGGCGAATTTACAAACCTCGCCAGCGAAGGAGAGGCATTTTGTTTTCTCAAGCGTCCATGTACTTTCGGGCTTTACTATAAAGAGATTCTTTGAGTGCATCGCCGTCAGTACATCTACGCCTCAGAAAACAGCCCGGCAATATCTCTCGGTTTACTCAACAGTATGCAATATCTGTGCCAATAGTAATCGCTTGAAATAGTGGAAATTCCCACTGAATGTCTGCCAAATTGGCATAGTCATGAAAGAGGCAAGATTTTACCTGTCAATTTGACTTATTACGTCCCTCATATCTCTGCTTGAGAAGCCCCCACGTCGTTGGCAATTTTGCATCCGGTTCAACAGCCAAAATCTCTTGGATATTACCCTGAATCTCTTTAATCTCATCTTGTGAAAGACCACGATTAAAGAGAGCGAATTCATCAATAATACCGTTATAGTAGCGATTGAGAGCCGGGGGTTCCTCAGTGCCAAGCATAAGCGGGGCATCAATCGGCACCAGTTTATCACCGGTCTTAGGGTAATCTATCAATACTTCACCATCAAGATAGATCGTCCACCATTTCCCGCTCTGAAAGGAAACGGCAACATGCTGCCATTTATCTTTAACAACATCACGAGGACTCTGTGCGGGGACATTACGTCCACCTGTCAACTTCCATCCCATCCATATAAAACCGTCCGGATGGAGCAGCACCTCGAAAAATTCTTGCACATCAGGTCCCTTCGCCGCAATAAGTTGCCATGTACCGGGCCCCGCTTTCAAAGTCGGCTTAATCCAAGCGGCAATCGTAATCCCATCGGTAAATTCAAACGCGTCAGAATGTTCTACCCGAACAATCCCATCCTTGCCGCCGAAATTAACCGCTTTCCCGAATTTACCATCCGTCCACGACGTATCGCCCTCTAATTTCCCATCCTGTTTGTTACCAGAGAGATCTTTGACAGTCTTACCCGCCCCCTCCTCAAAAGCAAAATAGACGACTAAACCTTCCAATTCTTCGGCTGTGCTAACACTTTGGAAACTCCCTACCAGATACACAGCACACAGGCAAATTACAAATTTACGCATGAGTGTCCTCCAATTCGTATAGGGTCCAGTTCATTAAGCAATACGGGCGGATGTGAAGAACACCCGCCCTTGAAACGCCTATAATATCTCTAAGCAAAAGGGAACGTCCCTTGATACCCTCGCGGTCGAGAGACGTGCCAAACGCCTTCATACATCGGGGTCACCTGATAATGACACACGACATTGCTCCGTTCCATATCGTCCCGCTCTTTTGCCCCTTGATGTGGGATATGGTTGATGAACACGACACAATCACCCGCCTTCGGATACAGGATCACGTGTTCTTGTGCATCACACCACTCCTCAAATTTAGGGCGATCCAACGGATAGAGATGCGGTGGTTCTGACAAATGTCCACCTTTGATAAACTTAAGATGCCCTTCACCGGGGGCGTTATCCTGAAAATAGTACGTTGTGTTAATCCCAACAGGTGCCATCGCAAACGGATGTTCCTCAACATACCGCTGCTCCTGCCAATAGCCGTAGAAATCCATGTGCCACTCTTGGAGATAGGGACCGGGGTTGATGTGCGCCCGTAGGCTCCGCAGTTGACACTGTTTACCCATCAATCCTTCAAGGTAAGGACGGACACTCGAATGCCCGACAAGCGATTCGTATGTATCCGGCTCACGGTCGAGCAAGGTGTCAAACCACATATTTCCGACAGCGTTTAAACCTTCCTCCCAACCCTGTTCCCGTGCGTAGTTAATGCGCTGACGGATATGCTCCGTCTCTTCTGGTGACAAGGCACCGTTTATTAAAACGAAACCGTCCTGCTGCAGTTGTGCAAGTTTATCCTTCATATCTGCCATGGTTTCATCTCCTTTTAAAGATTAGAGTCGTTGACGGTATTCTATAGTTTCAAGGGTAAGGTGTCAATCTTAATCAGAATCATTAGACGAAAAGTTTAGCGATTTTGACGAATAATCCCCAGCCGCTAATTCCCGCAAAGGTAATAAGCACAGCTGCAGAAATCAGGGCACCGACGAACATGAACGGCCGTGTCCGATAAGCAGCCGGTAACTTCGCGTTCAGATACAGTGCTGCAAGCATCATCAATGCGATTGAAAAATTCGCCAAAATAAAACCAGCGATCTGTGTCAGGATGTCGAACGGAATGTTCAACCAGATGAGCACCATCGTCGTAAGGAAAATATAGAGACAGACCCATCTGCGAAGTGTATCGTAACTCCATTCGCGTTGGGGCCAGATTGCTTGGAAGAACTCTTGCATCACCCGTGCATAAATCTCTGGAAGTGCCTGTAGCGTTCCCCACAGCGCGACGATGATACAGATATAGTATACCCACACGAGAGACGCATGAATATTTTTCCAGACGCTCGCTTGATCGGTAAGGAGGCTCCATCCTTCAAAAGTGCTTTGCATCCCATATAGAACAGCGGCACCCGAAATCATGAAAGCACCCGTCACGATGAACAGCACGATCGCCCCCATACCGACATCCCATCGCAGCGGGGCGAGGATTTTTCGCAGTTGGCTCACCCGTTCAGATTGCTCAGGGAGATAGTCAATTTTATCACGAGTTGCAGCGCGTTGGCGGATAGCACCTATGTTCTGATGCGATGTCATGCCCCAGCGATGCATGCTCACCCAATTTGCGTAAACGACGTATCCCATCACAGACCCGCCGACATAACCGAACGCTGTCGCCATTGTCAATAAAGGATTCTCAACAGCATCCTCCGGTGCCCATTCAGGAAATTCAGGCAAATATCCAAAACGGAGACTCCCTACGAGTGCCTTACCAAAGTCTGGACGCACGATCAATGTGCCAATAATCGTCCCAACAACAAGAATCAGGCAGATAATGAGTTGCTGCTTTTCCAGTCTTTCAAAGGAGATACGTAAACCGAAAAGGAGTGCAAGCGTGATGAAACAGGACGTGATTAGATTTTCCCAAACAGGTTGTGCGATACCTGAAGATAGCGTATCTTTGAACAGAAAATGGAGCAGGGCACCACACGGTTTAGCGATCGGTACCCATGCTAAAGGCGCGCCTACCATCTCAAAGATGACAATCGCAATGAGGAGCCAGCCCCGCGGTCCAGGCAGCTTCGCGAGCCGATTTCCGATGTATTCACCGCTGACTGCTGTATAGCGTCCGAGTAGATAGGTAACAAAAACGCCTTTGACGACGCAGCTGAGGAGCACAAGCCAGAGCAAGTTATACCCTGCCCACGATCCTGCTCGGACGACGACAATCGTTTCACCTGCCCCGATACTCACCGACGCAACAATCGCCGCGGGTCCAAACACCGATGCCAGAGCGATGATTTTTTTCAGCGACCACGGTTCAGCATAAGGGCCGGTGACGGGTGGAATATCAACAGGTTCAGTCGTTTGTGTCTCTTCTGTTTGCATAAAAGATTTCCTAATAACAAGGAGCGGGCTTCAAAAAGCCCGCTCACCGCTACGTAATATGCTTTATTCTAATGGTTCTAAGGGTTGTGCATTCCCGAAGACAGGGGTCGGTGCATTGCCCGGTGCTGCCCACCGTGAAGCATTCGCGATCACATGCCGAACGTTCTCATCGTAATAGATCGGATATGTCTCATGACCCGGACGGAAATAGAAGATTTTTCCTCTCCCGCGATAATAACAGCAGCCACTTCGGAAGACTTCACCGCCGGGGAACCAACTGACGAAAACAAGTGTGTCCGGTTCAGGAATATCAAACGGCTCGCCATACATTTCGGCGTGCTCAATTTCAAAGTATTCACCTAAACCCTCAACAATCGGGTGCCCGTGCTCAATGACCCAGAGGCGTTCCTTTTCGCCTGCTTCACGCCACTTGAGACTACACGACGTGCCCATCAAACGGGTAAAGGGTTTAGAGTAGTGTGCGGAGTGCAGGACAATAAGTCCCATGCCATCTAACACACGTGCGCGAACTTTGTCAGCAATAGCATCTTCAACTGCACCGTGTGCAGCGTGTCCCCACCAGATTAAAACATCTGTGCTTGAGAGAACATCGTCAGTCAAGCCGTGTTCGGGTTCATCTAAAGTTGCGCTCCGGATTTTAAAGCCGCCGGATTTGTCCAGCCCATCAGCAATTGCGGCGTGGATGCCTTTCGGATAGATGCCGCGAATGGTCTCGTTTGTCTTCTCGTGCCTAAATTCATTCCAGACCGTAACCTGAATTGGTTGTGCCATACGTTTCTCCTTAGAATAGTTATCAGTTTTCAGTCGTCGGTTGTCAGTTAAGAGGTCTCTATTTAACAATTCACCTTTTCCTGGAGTACGCCAAGCCAGGGAAGGTTTTCAAAAGGAGACTCTTAACTGATAACTGAACACCCTTGTTTGTTAAAAATTTACAAAATCAGGTTTCAAAAACCGATTTCGGGTTTTAGTTCATCAAATCATCGTATCAATCGGTAATAGGTATAAACAGTTAGCGCAAATCACCGCGCTCGGTAATGGCTTCAGGGTGCGGATCTGCACTTTCTCTTGGTGCGACCGAGTAATTCTTGTCTGCACTGGAATTCGCATCCTTTAGCGGTTGAATTGACAGGCGACACCCAAGCCCCTGAAGAATAGTATTGAGCGTATCCAGACGCGGTGCCTTTTCGCTTGAGAGCACGTCCGAGAGGACTTGCGGCGCAATACCGATTCTTTTAGCAACCTCCGAAACCCCGCCCCGTGCTTCAATAACATGCTGGAGCCCTAACAGAAAAAATAGAGTGTCGCCATCCTCTTGGTATTCCTCAAGTGCCACGTCAAGATATCCAATTGCTTCCTCTCTGTCAGCAGCAAATCGCTCCATTAGAAACTCGTGCAGGGTTCTCAATTTTCTCATGATCCTGTCTCCTTGTATTCAAGCCAATAGTTTTTTGCACGTTCAATATCCCGTGCCTGTGTTGACTTGTCTCCGCCGCAGAGCACAAGGACGCGTATGTTATCGGGATTACTGAAATAGATGCGATAGCCTGCACCAAAGTGAAGCCGCAGTTCAAAAACTCCATTCCCAACAACATGACAGTCACCAAAATTGCCAGCTTCAAGCCTCACAAGTCTCCTTTGAATTCTGGTTCGCGTCTGCGTGTCTCGGATTGTGTTAAACCACTCAGCAAAAGGTTCATGACCGTTTGATGTGCGGTAGAATTGCAATTCTCTCGGTTGTACATCCCGCATTCAGGTTTATTTGCTCTCTATTTCCTGTTATTCCTAAAATGTTAATTCCGTTTCCACCGCTTCATCGTAATCTACACCTTCAACTTCAAATCCGAAGAGGTTTCGGAAGCGTCGTCTGTAGCCTGCGTAGTCGGAGAGTTCATGGAAATTGTCGGTGTTAATTTGCCCCCAACGCTCAGTCACTGCATTAGTCACCTCAGGCTGCAACTCGCGGTCATCAAGACGAATGTAGCGTTCACTGTCGAGTTGTGGCTGTAAACCGGGTCCGAGATGCTCTGAGAAAAGTCGTCGCATCTGTCCAATCGGTGCCTCATTGATGCCCTTGGCGTTCATAATATCATAGAGGATACTGATATAGAGTGGCACGACGGGGATCGCCGCGGAGGCTTGCGTAACAACGGCTTTGTTAACAGAGATATAGGCGTTGCCACCGAATTGATCCGCGAGTTGCTCGTCAAGCGCGTCTACTCGCGCCTTGAGATCGTCCTTTGCTCTACCGATAGTCCCGTCTCGGTAGATGGGCCAAGTCAAGGAGCTCCCGATATAGGTATAGGCAACAACTGTGACCTCTGGCGCGAGCAGCTCAGCGTCCGCCAATGCCTCAATCCACATCTCCAAGTCTTCACCACCCATCACGGCGATTGTGTCATCAATCTCCTGTTCACTTGCGGGATCAATCGTAACAGGAGTGATTACCTCCTGACTCAAATCAACAGTTTTTCCCGTATAGGGCGCGCCGATGGGTTTGAGTTCGGATTGATGTGAGACCCCGGTGTTTGGGTGTATTCGACGGGGTGCGGCAATACTATAGACGAGGATATCTATTTTGCCGAAGTTCGCTTTGAGTCGGTTAATGGTTTCCACTTTCATCTCATTTGAAAATGCATCTCCATTGAGGCTGTCTGCGAAAAATCCGTCAGCTGTCGCCTGTTGATGGAAAGCAGCGGTGTTATAGTACCCTGCTGATGCGGTACGTCTGTCATCAGGGGGTCGCTCGTAGAGAAGCCCAAGCGTCTTGGCACCGTAAGCATAAGTTAAAGCGATGCGAGAGGCGAGTCCGTAACCCGTCGATGCTCCGATAACAAGGGCATTCATACCTGTTTCTTTGTAAGGAATGCCCTCCTTAATCTCATCAATCTGGCTCAGGATATTTGCCTGACACCCAACAGGATGGGCATTCGTACAGATGAACCCGCGTATCCGAGGTTTAACAATTTGAACTGCCATTGTATCCTTCTTTTCTCAAGTGGTTAATCGTCAATCTCAACAACCATTTCGACTTCAACAGGGATACCACCCGGTAACTGGACCATACCGACCGCAGAGCGGGCATGTCTCCCCTTATCACCGAATACCTCTACCAAAAAGTCGGACGCACCGTTGACCACCGCGGGTTGGTCAGTAAAGTCGGGTGCCGAATTGACGAACCCAATTACCTTAACGACACGCTTGATTCTATCCAAATCACCAAGCGCGTGTTTGAGGGTACTCAATAAACAAATCGCCACCTGACGCGCCGAGGCATAACCTTCTTCAATCGTCGCATCCGTACCGAGTTGGCTTTTATAGATTGCCCCCTCACCTGTTCCGGGTCCGTGTCCTGACGTAAATACAAGATTCCCAGTCTGTACGGTCGTGACGTAATTCGCTACCGGAATCGCGGGTTCTGGTAGTTCCACACCTAATTCTTCAAGTCTTTGTTCTATCTTCATTTGATTATCCTTTTACAAAATAGATTAGATTCTAATATGCCGCAAACACAGCATTTTTGGCGTAACTTTCGAGTCAATACTTACTGTAATTGCTCGTATCCACCTCTATTATTAAACAGATTTTCACCAATTTTGTCAAGCAACTTTTGAACTATCAGCAATCAGCAGTCAGCAATCAGCAAAGAGCGTTTAGCAAAGAAACAGGTTTCTGTCGTCGAACCACTGACATGGTGTCGCGACTGGGAATGCTTCACAGTGAGAATCCTACAGCGAAGAAGTCTTGAGCGAAAACCAAAACCACAAGGGAACTGAACGGCTCTGGATAGCAAAACTCCACAATTTGCTTTATAGAGCAACCTATGCTAAAATACGCGAAGGTTTAATCAGAATACCCCTACATCTTTAGCAAAAAACATAAGGAGCAGCTATGAAGGTCGCAGCAATTTTAGGTGAGCATCAAGCCGGACTCGTCGAAGTACCAGATCCGACTCCGAAAGAGGACTGGGTCGTCGTGAAAATCCATGCCTCACCGATGTGTACCGAATATCACGCCTTTGAGCACGGAAGTAAAACGGATCGGATGGGGCACGAGGCAGCAGGCGAAGTCGTTGACATCGCACAACCCGGAAAAGTGGAAATCGGCGATCGCGTCGTCGTGATGCCGCAATATCCATGTGGAAAATGCGTGCTTTGCACCGACGGCGACTACATTCACTGCGAAAACAATTACAACTTTGAGGAATTCGTCGGATCCGGTTATGGGAGTGCGACAATGGCACAGTATATACTGAAACCATCTTGGTTGCTCCCGAAAATACCAGACAACGTCTCCTACGAACATGCCTCGCTTGCATGTTGTGCATTGGGACCCTCGTACCGTGCTTTCGACGAGATGGGCGTTAATGCGACGCATACTGTGCTTATCACCGGCATCGGTCCCGTGGGTTTTGGCGCGATTACTAACGCTCGGTTTCGCGGTGCGAAAGTCATTGCAGCGGAACTGATCCCGTGGCGCGTTGAACGCGCAAAACAGATGGGCGTTGAAGCGGTTATCAATCCAACAGATGAAGATGCAGTAGACCAGATCCGTGATCTCACGACAGATGGTCGCGGTGTCGATTTCGCGCTTGATTGTTCTGGAAACGTCCAGGCACATCGACTTTGCATCGATGCGACACGTCGGCGCGGCACGATCGCGTTCGTCGGTCAAAGCGGCAGAAATGACACCGTTATCCATGTTAGCCCGGATCTCATCGGCAAGGGATTACGCCTCGCTGGGGCATGGCACTATAACCTCAACCAATTCCCTGGGTTGATGAAGGTCATTGAAGGTTCAACCCTCCTCGATCTACTCATCAGCAACATCTATCCGATGAGTGAGATACAGCAGGCATTTGAAACCTCCGCCTCTCACGAAAGCTCAAAGATTATCCTGAAACCTTGGGAATGAACCATATAAATCTGATCCATTTCAAATTGACCGCGAGTAACATCTTCAACGTAGGAGGTAATACGATCGGCTGCTGTCACTATGTCTTGGAGGTATAAGTCATAGTTCCGTGACATACTCTATCTCTTTTTCAATATAAGGTTTGTAACCTGGTTTGATGGAGGTAGGTGTAAGGAGGTCAACGTCTTTCTCAAACAGATCCTCAAGAAAAAGAGCCAACCCCATGTAATCCCGAAAAGTAAGCCTTTCGAGTTCAACGAGAAAATCGATGTCGCTTGCGGCGGTTGCTGTTCCTCGCACGTAAGATCCGAACAAACCGATCCGTTTGACCCCATATTTCCGTAGTGCTTTTCGATTGTCCACAAGGGTCTGCTTGATAAACTCTTTGTTAAGAATAGTTTGGTTTCCCAACTTAAACCCCTCCGTTAAGGTATTTTATAACAGGTTTAAAAGAACCGTCCTTGTCGTTTATCCGCTTGACTTTTCACCACCAGCAAGAAACCTTCGGATAGTTTCTAATATTATAAATTATCTTGATATTTAAAACAAATCTTTATATCATGTTTGGGAAGAGAAAATCAACCTTATCTCCCTTGAGGAAAGGACATGACCCCAAAACAGAAATACCTTTTTGACCTACGCGGCTATTTGCATTTAGAGAACGTCCTGACACCGAAAGAACTCAGCAATACACAAGCAGCAATAGAACGGCTTGTCCAATCATCACCAGATGAATTGCCCCCTGGAATTAGTCGAGGCGGTGAAGGTTTTTCAAATGGGTTTTCAGCGGATAAATCGCTTGAAGCGTTGACACTACACCCTGTTACCTGGCCCATCATCAAAGAATTGACTTTCAACAAACCGCGTTTCAATCGTGGGTCGCTTGTTGTGAATACGCACGAACGGCAGGAGATGACACCGCTGCATTGTGCGGGTGAAGGTTTTCGTTGGACCCGGCGGTATGACATCAAAAATGGTCAAATCTTCACCAACGATATTGTTGCTTTCTTCTATTTCACGGATGTCTATCCGGGGGACGGCGGTTTGATCGTTTTGCCGGGGTCCCATAAACGCAATTTTAAGCGTCCGGAAAACCTGTTTTTCCCTGAACCTGACAATCCAGACGCTCCGCTCCATCCGGCTATCGTCAATGTGACACCGAAAACCGGAGATGTTGTGATTATCACCGAAATGTTGACACACGGTGTGCTGGTGTGGAAACCGACAGATCGCGATCGAAGATTCCTAATCTTACGGTATAAGACACAGTTTTTTCAGGACGAGCGGGGTATCCGAGAATCCTTCCCACCAGAAGTGATGGAAAGACTTTCCCCAGAGACGAAAGCGTTGGCGGCTTACGGGGCAGAATGGGAAATAAAGGATCTCGTAAAACAGGAGAATGTGACGTTGACGTAATCAGGTCAATTGCAATGAAAATCGTTAGAGCCGAACTCACCGATGCTGAAAGACTTGCCGAACTGAATCAGCACCTCATTGAGGACGAGCAGCACCCCAACCCGATGAACATAGATGAACTTACCGAACGGATGAAAGCGTGGTTGGCAACTGACTATATCTGCTATATAGTGAGAGAAAACGGACATATTATCGCGTATTGTCTATACAGAGATGAGGGTGGACACTACTATATGCGTCAGTTGTATGTAGACAGAGCACATCGACGAAAAGGTATCGCGACGCAGTTGCTTGATTGGCTGTACGAGAACGTATGGACAGATAAGAAAGTCAGATTAGATGTACTCGCCCACAACGAGGATGCCGTCGCGTTTTACAAGCGTTACGGCTTCAGAATCGGCGTTTTTAGAATGGAAAAATGACACATACTGTTCATTTGACCCAGATACTTCATTAATGTTATCATATATAAACATGGTTTCGTTAACAGGTAGTGCTATTCAATTCAAGGAAACTGTTTAACTATTGAGATTACTGTTATGGCTGAACATATTAATGGGATTAACTCCGACATCCTCAAATGGGCGCGCGAGCGTTCCGGTTACACCGTGGAATCGATTGCCACGGCTTTGAAAAAAGATGCCTCAATCATCAACGATTGGGAATCAGGGGAACGCGCTCCAACTTATATTCAACTCGAAAAATTAGCAGACAAGTACAAGCGTCCCATCGCTATTTTCTTTTTCCCAAAACCTCCCGAAGAACCGAATATCGCTGAGCACCTTGAGCAAGGATTCATGTAAAGAGAAAACTGGAGTTTCTAACGCTAACTCAGGGAACCTAAGGAACCAACAATGAAATACGATGAAGTAAATCGCACCTTTGACTGTGAACCGACACTCACCGACACACAAGTGCTGCAGTATTGCCGAGACGGCTACCTGCAGCTCCAAGGCGTTGTACCTGATGAGATTAACCAGCGCACGTGTGATTATCTCAACGGCGACTTACCGATAAATCCGTGCTTTATTCCGCAGGGTATAACACACGCCGATTTAGAACGCATGCGGGATACACATGAACCGAGTTCCATTATGTTAGAGGATTGGTATATCGAGCATGTGCTGCTGAATCGGGAACTCGCTGGTGCATTGCGCTCATTACTCGGTAAGAACGTCGGGTTGCCTGTGCTGGTGAGTAATCATCGTGTTGAATGCCCAATGCCCGCGCAGGGATGGCACCACGATGCCGATCATGTCTTTGGACCCGAAACGAACTTTGTTGAGGTCTTCTACTTCCCACAGGATACACCCTTGGAAATGGGTCCGACGGACATCCTACCGGGTTCACACATCCGTTCTACAAGTCGAGACATAGCTGAGAAAGGTGTCTCCAGCGAAGGACCCGCCGGTTCTTTCGTTATTCATTCGCAGAGCATCCTCCATCGGCGCGGTGAATCCACTGCAGAAGGGCTACGTCACATGCTGAAATATAGCTACTGGCGAACAGTGCCACCAACACGGGATTGGAAGCAAGAACCAGATTTTGATTTCCAGATGGCGGAGTATGGCGGGCACGGCGTCGCGCGGTACGTGGCACACATGCTCTATTGGCTATGTGGCAAAGGTGATGAATTCCGTCTCATCGGTGGGCAAGCGTGGCCCTGGTCAAGCGTGAACCAAATTGGTCCATCTTACGGTTTCGGGCATACGGAAGGGTATCTCCCGAATTGGCGGAAGGATAATCCAGACGATTACGCGACACCATAGGAACACACTATTTTTCCGAAATAACAAGTGTCTGATTCGTTTCAACGTCGCGTAAGGTTTGGACTTTGCCACAGAGCCATCGCACTGTTAGCGTATCAACTCGCGCTGCGTCCGCTAACCCGAAATGCAAACGGAGATCGTTCTGACTGATGTAACCTGAGCCGCTTTTGACCTCACGAATCTGGGTCAAGTCTCCAGATACGACCGTTACTCGTGCGCCAATCGCATCTCGATTGCAATGCGTACCGATGAGTTTGACGCTCAACCACCAAGAGGTATTACCACCGTCGTTTCGCAGAACGGTCGGCGAATCTTTGAGATTGGAGACAACAACATCCACATCGCCATCGTTATCTATATCACCAAATGCGGTGCCTCGACTTACCTTTCGCTGTGCTATCGTCGCGTCAGGCATCTCCGAAAAATTGATGCCTCGGTTATTGAGAAAAAGTTGGTTCGGCTGTGGGTATGTCCCAATCGGATCCATCTCTGCGATATTGTCATCCAAGTGCCCATTGGCAACAAACAGATCTAACCAACCGTCATTGTTAAAATCGATGAAATCAACACCCCACGCCAAATACGGAAGACTCCTCTCACCGATTCCTTTGGCGAAACTCACCTCGTTAAAAAACCCGCTCTGTGCATTGTGATAGAGGCTATTCGTCTGATCCTGAAAATTTGTAATCACGATATCGAGATAGCCGTCGTTGTCAAAATCACCAAGATTCGCACCCATCCCGCTATAGGCACGTCCTTCCTCACTGAGCGCAACGCCAGCGAAAAGCGCGTCCTCCGTCATTTTAAGGTTGTCGCGTTCGTTGCGGTAGAGAAAATTTGGGGTCGTATCGTTCGCAACAAAGATGTCCACATCGCCATCGTTATCTATATCACCGCAAACAACCCCTAAACCTTTTCCACTCGTCGCACCTATTCCTGTTTTCTCTGAGATGTCTGTAAAAGTGCCATCGCCATTGTTACGGTAGAGCACATCCGCCGCCCCCAGTAACGCCTCTGGTGTGCAATACGTCCGAACTCCCAGTCGAGTGCACTCCGGATTTGTAGCCGGATCGAACTGGACGTAGTTGACGACATAGAGATCCAAATAGCCATCAGCATCAGTGTCTACAAAAGCGCAACCGCTACTGAATTGATCGCCAGCAATCCCGGCAATGTCAGCAACATCCGTAAAAGTGCCATCCCCATTGTTTCGATAAAGCACATTTGCGCCGTAGTTCGTTACATAGAGATCGGTGAAACCGTCGTTGTTGTAATCCCCAACGCAGCACCCCAGACCGTAACCCGTATCACCGACAGACACTTCACTCGTTACATCGGTGAAAACACCCCCATCATTGCGATACAAGACGTTTGTTGGGGGCATTGGCGTGTCAATCTTTGGCAAGGTGCTGCCGTTGACGCAGTAGAGATCCAAATCCCCGTCATTGTCAAAATCGAAGAGTGCGACACCACTTCCGATCGGTTCAATAAAGTATTTTTCGCCACGCTCGCCATTGGTATGCCGAAATTCAATACCGAGTTCCGTTGTTATATCGGTGAAACGGAGCTTAGTTTTTTGTGGATCCCCAGGTTGCGACACGGCGTGTAGGACAAATAGGAAAATAGTAAAACTAATTGTGGGTAGTGTCAATTTTTTGTAACGCATCGTCTATGTATATGCTATAATGGTCATCAGCATATTGGCTATCGGCAGTCAGCCATCGGCTTTCAGTTAAGAGGTTTTCTGATAAAGTTACACCCTCTTGCTGATGGCTGACTGCTGAGGGCTGAAGGCTATTCCTCTGACAACTTATAAAAAAGGAGAATTTCTAATGGCTAATACTCTACGTTTTGGCGTTGTCGGTTTAGGTATGGGCATGAACCGCTCCAACGTGATTCACGAAACGGACGGTGCTGAACTCGTCGCTGTGGCGGATCTCGTCGAAGAACGACGCAAAACAGCTGAAGAACGTTTCGGCTGCGAAAGCCACGAGGATGCGCTTGAGATGTTCGATCGCGACGACATCGACGTGGGAATGATTATGACCCCAAGCGGTCTCCACGGAAAATTTGGAGAAGAAGCGGCACGCCGCGGCAAACATGTTATCACCACAAAACCGATGGATGTCAGCGTTGAAAATTGCAACTCCCTTATTAAAACATGCGAAGACAACAATGTCAAATTGCTTGTTGATTTCGGAGAACGCTACGGCACACACAATCGCCGAATCCAGCACGTACTGGAAACAGGTGGTCTCGGTAGACCATTGCTGTGTGAACTCCGTATGAAATGGAAACGTCCAGATAGTTACTACGTCGGTTGGCACGGCACATGGGAACTTGACGGCGGCGGTTCTATCATGAACCAAGGCGTACATTACATCGATCTGATGCTATGGTTCATGGGTCCCGTCAAACGCGTCATCGGTGCCCATTTCGATGTCTACGATCACGAAAATTGCGAGACTGAGGACATGACCTCGGCGATCCTCGAATTTGAAAACGGTGCGCTGGGACACGTTCTGACGACGACAACATTCCCCGGTAGTAGCGTCTCAATGATCCACATCCACGGCGAAAAAGGCATCGTCGGTCTCGGACCGGAGATGTGGCAGTTCGTCGATGATGATGAACCCGACATTGAACTCCCGCCTTATCCGGGCAGTGTGATTGAGGACGCGCTCCGTGTCATCAACGATGGCGCATCACCAGCAGTCGATGGCTATGAGGGCAGACGCTCTGTCGCGCTCAACATGGCTATCTACGAATGTGCACGTACCGGCAAAGCCGTTGAGTTATCGTAGACCTCTCCATGAGGCGGGTCTTTGTGCCCGCCTATTCTCCCAATCTCCTTTTTCATACGCTAATGGAAGTCGCGAGCACAGCTCGCTCCTACAAAAAGAGATTCCTTTGCAATTCAGGTGAAAACTGAGTATAATATTTGAAATAGGCGAGGTTAATGAAGTTTAAGAATTTAATTCGGTAATGCATCAACAGTCTCTTGGTAGGAGCGAGCTGTGCTCGCGATCTGTAACAATTACCGAAATATTTATTTAATCTTCATCAAACCTCGCCAGCGAGAGCACATTTTTTCACATCGTCAAAAAGATGAGCAGAAATACCCATAATTAAAAATATGAAAAATGCAAAACTGATCACGATGGGCTGTAAGGTCAATCAATACGATACGCAATCTATGCGCGAGACCCTTCGACGTAATGGATATACCGTCCTTGATGATGAGACTCAGCAGCAACAGACTGATCTTTACCTCATCAATACATGCACCGTAACAAACACCGCCGATCAGAAGGCACGGCAAGTGATTCGGAGAGCAATTCGTCAGCATCCGAACGCAAAAGTGCTCGTCACAGGCTGCTATGCTGAAAGCGACCGCGAGGCAATTGAAAAAATACCGGGCGTGACAGTCGTTTTCGGTAACCGAGAGAAGGTTGACTTTCAGGACTACTTAGACATAGTAAACGCCGAAACATCATCTCCGACAGAAGAGATGACGCACACGCCAAATTCGCTCCTCGACATAGAACCGGTCCAACACGACGCTATCCGTGAACACGCACGCTTTAGCAAAGGGGTAAGCGAGGCTGGTAAACGTACGCGCGCGCTCATTAAGGTGCAAGACGGATGCAGTGCATTCTGTACCTACTGCATTATCCCTTATGTGCGAGGCAGGATGACAAGCCGTCCGCTTAACGACATCGCCGATGAAGCACACCGTATCGCTGACAGCGGTATCAAAGAGGTCGTCATCACCGGTGTACATCTGGGTGCCTACGGACAGGATACCGGTAGAGAAAAGGACATCGCAGATATTTTAGAACACATCCACGACATCGAAGGCATCGAACGCATCCGTTTCAGTTCAATCGAACCGATGTATTTCCCAGATACCCTCGGTGAGCGGATGGCAGCACTCCCGAAATGCATGCCCCACTTCCATCTACCGCTCCAAGCCGGTTCCGATGATGTATTGCAACAAATGCGGCGGCGTTATACCACAACACAATTCGCGCACCTCGTTGAGAACCTACGACGTGTCTTTAGCGATGATGTCGGAATTACGACTGACATTATGGTCGGGTTCCCCGGTGAAACGGACGAACACTTTGAGGAATCATGTCAATTCGTTGAAGATATTGGATTCAGTCAATTGCATGTATTCCGTTATTCCCCTCGAAAAGGCACACCTGCAGCGACCTATCCAGATCAGGTGTCCCCGCACGTCTCCGCGGCACGCAGCCAAGCGATGATTGCGCTCGGCGCACGTCTCAATACCGCGTTTCGACAACGGATGCTTGGAAAACAGAAAGATGTGCTCATCGAAGCAAGCAGGGAAGGCGAAAACAACCACCTCGCCGGTTTTACAGACAATTACCTCCGCGTCCTCATAGATGCACCAGAAAGTGCGATCAATCAGATCCAGCGCGTTACACTCGGTGCGTTAGAAGGTGACTGTATCGCTGCCGCCTAACCCTCAAGATTCTTCCGCCTTCGCCTTCAGATCATAGAGAATATTCACAGCATCTAAGGGTGTAACCTGCGTGAGTTCCAAGCGTCGGATCTCTTCAACAAGCGGGTGCGTCTTCGGTGTAAAGAGTGCCATCTGAAGTGAATCACTCTGCATCGTTTTCCGTGAGACGCGACGGCGCGGTTTCGGCATTGTTGGATGCGCTTTCGGCTGTTGTCCGGTTGCCCCGTCCGCTTCAACACTGAGGTTGTGTTGTTCAAGCACTTCGAGTATTTGCTGCGCGCGTGCAATCACGGTTTGGGGTAGCCCCGCAAGGCGAGCAACATGGATACCGTAACTTTGGTCTGCGCCACCGGGGACAACTTTTCGGAGAAACGTCACCTTCTGCCCATCTTCATGGACAGCGACATTGTAGTTCTTTGCGCGTTTGTATTTGCTGGCGAGTTCCACCAACTCGTGATAGTGTGTTGCGAAGAGCGTCTTCGCACCCATCCGTTTTTCATCAAGGAGATACTCCGAAACCGCCCACGCGATGCTAAGTCCATCAAACGTGCTGGTCCCGCGCCCGACTTCATCAAAGATAACGAGGCTGTTGCGTGTTGCATTGTTAAGGATATTCGCCGTTTCGTTCATCTCAACGAGGAAAGTACTCTGTCCCATCACGAGGTTGTCTGAGGCACCGACGCGTGTGAAAATGCGATCCACCAAGCCGATTTTCGCGGCGGCGGCAGGCACGAAACAGCCAACCTGTGCCATCAAGACGATGAGTGCCGTTTGCCGCAAATAGGTGCTTTTACCGCTCATATTCGGTCCCGTGATGATATGCAATTGTTCGTCATCGCAATTCAGAAGCGTATCGTTCGGAACAAAACCCTCTTGCGTGAACAGCTGCTCGACAACCGGGTGTCTGCCATCACGAATAACGATCTCGTCCACCGCTGCCACAGTAGGCTTCACATAGTTGTATTTCGATGCAATGTATGCAAAATTGGCGAGGACATCAACCATAGCGAGTGCCGCTGCGATTTTCTGGATCGCTTCCGTCCATTTCGATACCTCATCCCGAATCTGACAGAAAAGTTCATATTCCAAAGTCTCTATCCGATCCTCGGCGTTGAGGACTTTTGCCTCCTGTTCCTTGAGTTCAGGCGTGATGAATCGTTCAGAATTCCGCAACGTCTGTTTACGGATATAATCGTCAGGCACCATACTCAGATTCGGTTTCGTCACATCAATGTAATAGCCGAAGACCTGATTGAATCCGATCTTCAAGGATTGAATACCGCTGCGTTTACGCTCCTCTGCTTCCATAGCCGCGATCCAATCCTTTCCTTCACCCACAATCTGCCGAAGCTCATCAAGTTCTTCGCTGTAACCATCACAGATAACACCACCTTCGCGAATCGTTGCGGGTGGGTTCGGATGAATCCCACGTTCAATCAACTCGACTAACTCTGGAAGCGGGTTCAAAGTGTCATTGAGAGATACCAACATCGTGCTACTGCAGTTTTGCAGTTGTACCTTGACCCCGGGAATCAGGTGGAGCGAGTCCTTGAGTGAGTGTAAGTCACGTCCGTTCACAGAGCCGAGACTGATACGCGAAATGAGTCGCTCAACATCGTACATCTGCCCAAGTGCCTCCCGCAATTCCTCCTGCAGGTTGATTTGCGTCTTGAGTTCGTCAACCGCACCGAGGCGTTCCTCAATCTCTTTTTCATCAAGTAAGGGTTGCAAGAGGCACTGACGCATCTTCCTGCCTCCCATCGCAGTTACCGTCTGATCCAATACTTCAAGGAGTGTGCCTTTTGTAGAGCCGTCGCGGATAGAGGCTGTCAATTCAAGGTTACGTTGTGTATCGGCATCCAGCACCATAAAATCCGAGAGCGTGTAGGTGTGAAGCGAGACGATGTGTTCGACTTCCTGTTTCTGTGTCTCGTTGAGGTAATAGATGAGTGCACCCGCCGCAGCGATAGCAGTGGGCAGATGTTCACATCCGAATCCGTCCAATGAAATCGTTTGGAAATGTTGGAGGAGTTCCGTTCGAGCGGTATCCAATTCAAATCGCCAGTCGGGTAAGTCATTAAGCGTCGCTTTGAGCTCAGTTTTGAGGCGGTCAAACATATCTTCATCTTCAAAGGTCTCAGCAAAGAGGCACTCTTTCGGAGAAAATCGATGGATCTCTGCCCAGAGGCGTGAGGGATCCGTGAGTTCGGTCACCTGAAATTCGCCTGTAGAGAGATCGGCAACAGCAACACCGTAGGTGCCTTTGTCAAGATAAATTGAGATGATGTAGTTGTTCACCTTATGCTCAAGCACCTTCGGATCGGTCACAGTACCGGGTGTAACGATTCGGACGACATCGCGTTTAACGAGTCGATTCTCGTCTCGTGCGAGTTGTGCGTCCTCGGTCTGCTCTAAAATGGCGACTTTATGTCCGGCTTTGACCAGTTTGTAGAGATAGGAATCAAGTGCGTGGTGTGGGATACCTGCCATTGGTGGCGGCGGGGACTTTTGGTTTTTATGGCTTCTCGCTGTCAAGGCGATCTCAAGCAGGCGTGCAATTAGTTCTGCGTCCTCAAAAAAGGCTTCATAGAAATCGCCGACGCGGCACAGTAGTATAGCATCTTCATGCTGTTTTTTTACGTGTTTATAAAGCTCCATTAATGACAGGTCGGACTGTTTTGAACGTGCCATATAGTTTTCCTTAAATTCTAATTTGGGTAACTGTTTTTTCGACGAAAGGACAATTTTAAGTACCGTAGCACATTCAGCGGTTTATGTCAAAGCATTTTAGTCAATTCCTGCCCCAATAGTTGTGGATCTCTACAAACAAGGAAATCCCATTTCTTCAATTTACCCCAGTTATTGACTGCGGAGACCCACCGTTTGGCAGCAGCGTGTTTGGCGTGAACCTGATCCGGCTCAAAACCTTTAATCTCCAAAACGACGTGGACACCGTTTGTGAGTCTGACAATAAAGTCCGGTTCGTAAAGGTGAGATATGCCGTCGTGTTCGTAGGGAATTCCAAGTCCGAGGTGGTCGTTGCGTACATAACACGCTACAACTTCGGATTGCTCCAATCGAAACTTGGCTGCACGTTCCCATGTGCCGGTATCCAGTACGACCTGATTCACATGACTCTTTTGTGTTTCGGTGCAGGGACGCGGCGTGAGGAAATCAACATCCGCAGACGTGCCGATGGGTGCGTAGCGGTTTAGGATTGGTAGGAGCGGGATTTCGCCTTTTGTCTCATCAGGTTGGATCGCTGTCATGAGTCGCTCTACGATGCGCGTAACATATTTTTCCTGCCCGAGTTCGCACGGATTACACCCACGGAAATCTACCTTCGTTTTGACATAAGCATCAACAACCCCGAAGACTTGCGGAAAGAGACGGTGTCGAGAAAGCAATCGGAGTTTCGGGTTGCTGTTCGGATCCGGTGCAGTTTGGCTATCGCCTACTAACTTGTGGACGATTCGATGTGCAATCTCAAATTCAATGGCTTGCAGATGTGTTGTTTGATAATATCCTTCTCGGTCTTGTAGCGTCGCACCTCCGGGACCTGATGCGGAAGGGGTACCGGTTTCATAGCCGACAGCAGCTTTGACATATAAAGCGGTAGGGTTAATTTCAGGTTGGATGCTGAGCGGCTCCGTGGACGCAATGTCAGCCTTAATCTCGTTCTTTTGAAGGGCAAAGGCATATCCTTCAACAACAGGAAACCTGATTTCAAGATGTTCGCGTTCTGGTAAGGCTCGAACGTGATTTTTCGGTTTGTCGTCAGGTGTGCGGGCATTCGTGGCTCTGCCTCTGAAGGGGATAACCGAAAACGGGATGCCGTAGACATCAACGTATTCCTCGGTGAGTAGACCGGTTTCTGGATCGGGTGTGTAGTTCATACGACGCAACCCGCGCCCGACAACTTGTTCACAGAGTAGTTGGCTGCTAAAGGCGCGAAGTCCGAGGATATGCGTGACGTTGTTTGCGTCCCACCCTTCGTTGAGCATGGCGACAGAGACGACGCATCGGATCTGTTCACCCGACTGTCCGCGTTTGCCGATTGTCGCGACGATTTGTCTTAAGTCTTCGGCAGCTTCGCTTCGGTTTTTATTCGGATCTTCGCTCTCTGCTTCCGCCAACATTTTGCTATCAATGCGTAGCGTTCGTGTAACGCTTTCGCTGTTTGAGAGCAGTTCAGGAAAGATCGCGCCCTGTTCGTAGACTGTCTTTGTTTGCTTTTTCTTTCGCCGTCCACTGGTATTCTCATCATTAACGACTTCCGCCTCACTTTCACCGGAAATTTTTCGGTAAAAATACTCTGCAATATTGGTATCGGGACAAACAATGATTAAAACAGGTGGTGTCTTCTCCTGTGCATCCGATGCCTCTTGGATGTATTCAAAGCGTTCCTTCCACTGGCTGGCGAGCGTGATAAGAGCAGGCTCCGCCTCGCGATAGATGGCTTCAGGATTCGGTGTTCTGCGTCGCCTACTGGGTGATGTGTCCGCAGCAGAAAGATCGTCATTAATCGTCTTCCATAATCGGAAAAACTTCGGTTCGGGTCTGCCGGTGGTATCGCTGACAGGTAGTCGAGGAATCTTGGTGATACCGCTCTCAATTGCGTCCACCAAACCGAAATCGCTGACGAGCCACGGGAAAGGTTTGCCTTCTAAGTGTCCACTGCCTTGAATGTAGAACGGCGTGGCGGAAAGATCTACACAGAATTTCACACCGCATGCTTGGTTGAATGTGTCTAAGCCGCTGACCCAGACGGTGGCTTCTTCGCGCTCCTTCTTTTCATCGGCAGAGAGTTTTTCCTCAACAGGTGCGGGACGATAGGCGTGATGTCCTTCATCGTTGAGGACCATAATCGGGGCGCGGTCATAGAGTTCACCTAAGACGCGTTTGGCGAAAGCATCAGGTGTTTCCTCTCCCTTATCAACAATGGTGTAGGTCTGACCGCCTTCGCTATGCGGGGATTCCGGTGAGAATTGATGCCAGTTCGTGACCAGTACCTTTCCACTATTGAGCAACGGACGGAGTTTTGTCGGGATGAGTTCAAATTCGTCGTAGTAGTTATCCGTATCTTCGGGACGCAGCACCTGCAGCCGTTTTTTGATGGTGAGGTTCGGACAGACGACGAGTGATGCGTGCGGAAAACGTTCGTCGGAGGGGACTCTACCACGATTGCAAAACGCCCAAGCAATAAGCATTGCCATAACGACGGTTTTGCCGCTACCGGTCGCCATTTTGCAACCGTAACGAATTAAATCTGGAATATCGGGTTCGTTAGGTGTATCCACCAACTCAGTGAGGTTTTCATCAGTGAATTGTGGGGTGAATCCGATCCGCTTTCCACCTTGACGAATTTCGGCAAGATAGATGATTGTCTCGACTGCTTCGCGTTGGCAAAAAAAGAGTCTTCGCAAAAGATCATCGCGTGCCCAATGTCGGAGGAGTTCACGGGTTACGGGTGTGGCGTTTCGGTAATTCGTCTCGCGCCAGCGTTCGACATCTGCACGTAGTGCATTGACTAACGGGAGATCGTCCCATTCTTCTTCTCGGAAGAATTGAAGCTGCTGGCTGCCTGTGCGTTGGATTTTGTACCAGTAGCCAGCGTCGCGTCGTCCGGATTGTTTGACTGCTTCGCCTGTTTGGGTGTCGTAAATCCAGTGGGCGTTCGGTTTTTCGTAGGGACTGCACAGGATGGGTTGCTCTACGGGTTGGATTGGGATGTCGGGTCGGTTTTGGTTCATGAAGATGCCTCGTTTTCTGAGTCAGCAGCTGTCTTTCGCACCTGCCATTCTTTTACAAAATCGGGGTCGTGGTTTTGTAATAATTCTAAGCATTGGGTTTCTACGTCAGGCATTCCATCTGTTAAATCGTTCGTCAAGATTTCTTTTATACCTTCTGGTTCGTTGAATGTATTGAAATACTCAACCAATCCGCCCACAACATGAGGCAATTGTTGTGAGTTATCCAAATTAAGTATAACTTTTTTAATGATAGAAACCGAGTCATCCATTCCCAATTTAACATCAATATAAATAAGATAATAGGCGGTCCAAGTTAGGAACAAATCCTTATGTTTTGGATTTTCCGTTAGTAAACGGTTGAGGAATTTTTTGAGCCCTTGATGAGCCTCGTTCGTGTGGATTTGTCCAACGGAATTCAAAAAACGAAACGGCAAACGTTCTCCATCAATGGATGTTTGCCAATCAAAATCTGAGTCAACGATTGAATTCAAGAACTCCAACACAGGAGAAACTAATCGTGGAGATTTCCTAGCAGCCAAAACTTCCACTGCCTTCGCTCTAATTGGCAAACGATATTTTTCATCGCCAAACACTTGTAAGAGAATTTCTTCTCCAAGTGCCTCAATTGATTGAGGAGCGAAACCATCGAAGGTAGTATTCATAAAATTCTCTAACACAGAGGCTGCATGTTCCCTTTCTAATACCCTTATTTGATTTTGGAGTGTGTTTACCTGAGCCGAAGCCTCCGTGAGTTGATTTTGGAGTGTGTTTACCTGAGCCATGGCCCCCTTAAATCCGTCAAGGTTCTTTTCTACCTCATCTGCTATCAATTGATCGGACTTGGATTTAAACTGCAGCCATAAAGCTCTTCCAACAGCAGCTATAATGGCTAAAAAGAATAATATCCATCCTGTTAACCATTTATGATTAGAATCCCTCAAATCCCTTTCAAGTTTACCAAACTCAGCATTAGCGAGTCTCGCCTGCGCATCAGCGAGTTTTGCTGCGAGTTCCATCTTCTCAATATTTTCTACGGTCTGGAGTTTATTTTCAAGTTCCAAGATTCGCTTTTTGAGTGCCGCAATTTCTGGGTCCGGCCCTTGTGAATTTTGATCTTGTTGTGCAAACAACAGAGGAAGTATGATTATGGATACTGCCGCCAATAAGAGGCAGGCTATATTTCTTTTCATTTTTTGTCTGTTCTTGAACAATACTGAACTTTAGACGATTTTTAGCAAAAGAGCGATACAAATGTCGCCCCGATGGAGCTAAAATCTTGATGATAACGAACGCCTCTTACAATCCGCGTTCATCCGGGTCATCCGCGTCAATCCGCGATTCAGACAACTAACACATATCACCCCGTCGCGAAGATCACAGTCCTGTTCGTAATAGTGCGATTTATCGCACGTTCTTACTCATTAGCCGACAACACGCGGCGCGTGCCTACTACCTTTAATACCGCTGCGCTCCCAAATTATGCACGCGCATGACTTCGTTGCCGCGTGGGTCTATGACTTTGACGGCGACGCAGGCGTGTTCTCCAGCAGGGAACGGGAAGGACGCTGTGCCGCTGAATTGTTCAAACCGATCTTCGTCAATGACACCTTTGAGGGCGCGGGCGATTTTGCTCCATGCAGATTTGTCGGGAAAGAAGGCTTGCGTGATGCAGAAGGTACGACCGTCATAATCGGAATCGACGAACCACGCTGCGACCTTATCCGCGCCTGCAGAACTCACTGTATTGTCTACCGGATTATAGATGTCCACCCCCTCCATCTTGACGATATATTCTCCATTGGCTACTTCCTCAAGGGTTGTGCGTGGCATGCCAAACACGGTGAACAGTTGTGTAGAAGGCGTTTCTTTGAGTAGGTCTCCCATTGCGACATCGGGGTTGATATGCGCAATATGAATACGGACTCGTGGGTTCGGATCTTCTTGGATGATGGCTTGCGCGGCACCATCAAAACTGAAACCTGCAAAGACTAATTCAGTGTACCCGCGGCGTGACGCAATCGGCAGGCAATCTTCAACTTGCATCGCCGTTACGGGACCGTGTTGTGGACCGAATACGACAGCAACAGCGGGCGTATCGTGATCAGAGGTTGCTCCTACAGCCTCTTCCCAATCTCCTTCAGCGTGGAGGATGTCCCCTTCAATTGGGTCGAGTGTGGCGAATTTTAGTGTTTGGTTGTTAGGGAACTGTACGCCGTCATTTTGGAGTAGACGAATCATTTGGTCGAGGTATGCCTCGGCGTTAACGGTGTTGTTTCCATCTGTCTCTGCATCAAACGTGTCTGAAACCTCTTCGGGTTCGCCACCGATGGGTGACTCTACATCAAGAGGTTCTTCTGGGGGTTGCACTGCCTCAACGGTGAAGGGACCGCTGACGCGTGTCCGTTTTCTATCCACCTCCGACTGATCGACTAACTCCTCGCCTTCGGAGGATGCAGCGATGCAGGCGTTCACTTCGTCCATCTTTGCACGCCATGCTTTACGGTAATCGGTGAGTGCCTCCTGCAGTGCTTCGGGCCAATCGGGGTCGGTATCATACGGAACTTCCCACTCCTGCCAAGCCGTTTCAGGAAGTTGCCAACGTCGTTTATCTGCCTCTATGATAGATCTTTTTCCTTCGCGATTTTCCTTATCCACGAGTTTGGCGAGTAATTTTGAGCGGATTGGTGGTGTAACTGCTGCTAAAGCATGATTTAGCAAATTCAACTTCTTTTTGAGAATCGGTTCATGTTTCGCGAAAATGGGATTAAGCGCGGTGTTTTGGGCAATGCTCTTTAGCATGATATGGGACACGGTTTTGTTGATGAAACCGCCCGCAATGCCTTTCTGATCGTTCTTGAGCTTGTAATATTCAAAACTCGTTGTCAAGAGACGTTGCCTCGCTAAAGCGATCGCAACACGACTCGTATCAATAGTTATCCAACGTCTACCCCAACTCTCGGCGACATACGCGGTCGTGCCACTTCCACAAGTGGGATCAAGAACAAGATCACCAGGGTCAGTAGTCATGAGGAGGCACCGTTGGATAACCTTGGTAGAAGTTTGCACAGTGTACTTCATATCTGCTGCCCCGTGAGTATCATTCCACAAATTGTGCAGCCGTTGAACTGGAAAATCATCATGATACTGAATGAAATTAGGCAACGCTCCACTTGCCATTATGCGGTTTCCAGCAATTACACGTTGCATCCCTTCTTCATGTGTTCGCCAACTTTTTTTGCCACACTTAAAAAGACGATTTTCAAACTCAAAGTCGTACATGCAAGTTGCAGTATAGCCAGACGATGCAAGTGCACTTGTAAAGAAAACGCGGCCCTCCAAAGGTAGCAAGCGAGAATCTCTTCGTTCGTCGGATGACATTTTTCGGCGACTACCGTCTGGAAACTCTATCCAAGTGTACCCCGTATTTTCTCCAATTGGTTTTTCCTCAAACAGCTCTTTATATTTAATGTTTTCCTTGTCTTTGGCATACCAAATTAAATAATCAGAAATACCAGCCATTCCAGAACTCCCAAGTGGTAACGTTTTCTTAAAAGTGATAAGACTAAAGAAATTTTCACATCCAAAAACTTCATCCATAATGCATCGCACGCGGTGGATATTTTCATCACTAATCTGCACAAAGATGCTTCCGCTATCTGTCAATAGATCTTTGGCAACAATCAGTCGGTCGCGTAGATAGGCGAGGTAGGAATGGACACCGAGCGTCCATGTATCGCGATAGGCTCTAATCTGTTCTCGTTCGCGGGTCAGATCTTGCTCTCTGTCCTTTACATCGCGCTGAAAGACGGTGGGTTGGAAGTTGGAGGCGAACTTGATGCCGTAGGGTGGATCGATATAGATCATTTGTACTTTACCAGCGAGGTCTTCTCGGTGCGCGAGGGAACTCATCACGGTGAGGCTATCGCCGAGGATGAGACGGTTCGCCCAATCCACATCGTGCTGGTAAAAATCAACCGCCTTGCTGTAATCCTGTTGTGGATCGGCGAAGAGTTCACGTTGGACGTTTTGGCGTTCTGCAACCTTCAAGATGGCTTTGGCACTCACGCGTTCGTGGATATGCAGTGCAACCGGATCGACGGTGAAGGATTTGGTCTCTTGTTTGCCTGCCCATTCCAGCCATGGATTGTGGTGTCGGAGTGCGTCGGCGAGGGTTTTGGCTTCTTCCGCAGAGAGTGCTCGTTGCTGTGCTATTTGTAGGAGTTCCGGGAGTTTGTCTGCGTCTCCGTTTGGGTCGGATCGGAGATTGGGCGGTAGATGCGGATTATATGCGTATTCCTGTTTCGGTGTTTCTTTGATTTGTCCTTGTGCAGCGATGCCGGCGGGTGGATTGTTTTTTCGGGTAGCGGTGTCGTGTCGGTAGTCTTGGACTTCTTTTTGTCGGGTGGTGCGTTTCTTCCTCGCCATTATGTATCCTCTTTATGAAAATCGAATGCGTGCGTTGGCATCGAAATTTAATTAGTTTAGAAATAAAAGTTATGGTATCATATATTTGATAACTGCAACACAATATATCAGATAGGCGTTCTTAAGTCAAGGAAGAAACTATTAGTCTGATATTTATCAGAGTTATCAAGGAGGCAGTAATCATCAAGAGATGACAGGTAT